>NZ_JBEZGQ010000246.1:0-9792 GCF_040650095.1 Actinoplanes sp. NPDC048791
CGTGCGTCCAGATCAACCACTTCGGCGGTTTCCTGCTCGGCCACCTGTTGCTGGACCGGCTGCGGGCGGCGGCGCCCGCGCGGATCGTCACGACCGGCTCCGCGGCCGAGGCGTGGGGCACGCTGGACGTGCGGCGGCCCGGGCGGCGTCAGCTCAGCCGGTGGACCGCGTACGGCGCCGGCAAACAGGCCAACCTGCTCTTCACGATCGAGGCGGCTCGCCGCTGGGGCCCGTACGGGATCGTGCCGACCTGTTTCTTCCCCGGCCTGATCCGCAGCCGCTTCGGCCGGCAGAGTCCGCTCTTCTCCCTCGGCAAGCTGATCTTCCGCAGCCCGGAGCAGGGCGCGGACACGCTGCTGTGGCTGGCCGACGATCCGGCCGCCGCGGTGCCGGGCGGCTACTTCGCGTGGCGCAAACCGTTCGGCGCCACCGGGCGTTCCGTCGATCCGGCCCGGGCGCGGCAGCTCTGGGAGGCCAGCCTGGCCGCCGGCTACGGCGCGGAAGGGGAGCGGTCGCCGCGCGGTGAGCCGTAGTAGTGCGTGGTCGCGATGTCCGGGCGGGTCGGGGTGGGCAGGTCCGCGTCGTCGTCAGCGGTCAGCGTGCCGCCCAGCTCGACGATGCGCCGGTGCGCCGCCGCGAGCCGGTCCTCCAGCGTCACGATCCGGCAGGCCGCGCTGAGCAGCATGCCCTCGTCCAGCAGCTGCCGGACCCGGACCGCGAGCTGCAACTGGTGCCGCGAGTAGCGGCGGTGCCCACCCAGCGAGCGTTCCGGCTCGAGCAGGCCGGCGGTGCCCAGGCTGCGCAGGAAGGCCGGCGTCACGCCGATCATGTCGGCGGCCCGGCCCATCGTGTACGCCGGGAAGTCGGCGTCGTCGAAGGCGGTGCTCATCGTGCCTTCCGTACAGGTGCGGACACAGTCCAAGGCCCCGGCGGGTTACCGGGGCCCTGGCTGTTCAATTCTGTGGCCGACCGTCGTCGGCGAGGCTCATCTGCTTGCGTGCCGCTAGCGGATGGCCTGTGTGATGGGCATCGGCTGCGATCACCTCTTGTCGGGTCGGGGACTTAGCGAGTTCGCGTTGCTGCGGTATCTCGTCCTCCTTACCAACTCAGAGTCATTGCCAGTTGCGTGCCGGCTGTGCGTGGCCGACCTCTGTGATGTTATGCCTGCCACAGGCAGATTTCTAGTCTCGCCGCTGTAGATTTTTAGGGCGAAAGGGCGGCGGCGCGGGACGGGCGCGTGGCACAGCGCGATGCTGCGTCGAGAGAGAGGTGACCACGCCCCGCGCCGCCGCGGGTGGGGAGCCGTGGGCTGCCCCGGGTCTTCCGCGAAGCCTGCCGAGGGCTCGCGCGCCGAGTGGCGTCGTCAGGGAAGTTGCCCTGACATGTCTACGAGTGTGCGGGTTGCTTCCGGCGCCCGGCAACGCAATTAACGCCGTTCATTGACGGGCGTAACACCGGGGGGAGATCATCACCGAACAGCGGTGGCCCAGGTCACATCTGCCCCTCGGATCCAGGGAGTCGTTATGAGCGTTGAGCCTCCCAGCACCGACGAAGAACGCCTCGCCCAGCTCGGCTACCAGCAGGAACTACACCGCCGACTGTCCGGCTTCTCGAACTTCGCGGTCTCCTTCTCGATCATCTCCATCCTGGCCGGCGCGATCACCTCGTACGGGATCGCCATGAACGCCGGTGGCCCGCTGGCCATCACGCTCGGCTGGCTCTTCGTCGGCATCATGGTCACCTTCGTGGCGCTGGCGATGGCCGAGGTCTGCTCGGCCTATCCCACCGCCGGTGCCCTCTACTGGTGGGCCGCCGCGCTCGCCAAACGCAACAAGGCCGCGTGGGCCTGGTTCATCGGCTGGTTCAACTTCCTCGGCGAGGTGGCCGTCACCGCGGCGATCGACTTCGGCGCGGCCATCACCACGTCGGCGTTCCTCAGCCTGACCTTCGACATGGAGGTCACCAAGGGCCGCACGTTCCTGATCTTCCTGATCCTGATCGTCGCGCACGGCCTGCTCAACACCTTCGGGGTCAGCCTGGTCCGGCTGCTCTCCGACGTCAGCGCCTGGTGGCACCTGGTCGGCGTCGCGGTGATCGTGGTGGTCCTCGCCGTCGTACCGGACCAGCACAAGCCGATCTCCGAGGTGTTCTTCGAGGTCAGGAACGAGACGGGCTTCACGTTTCAGGGTGCCGCGATATATGCGGTGCTGATCGGCCTGCTGATGGCGCAGTACACGTACACCGGTTATGACGCCTCGGCGCACGTGGCCGAGGAGACCCATGACGCCGCCCGGGCCGCGCCACGCGGCATCGTGCTCTCGGTCGTGGTCTCGGTGGTCGCCGGCTTCCTGCTGCTGACCGCCATCACCTGGTCGATCCAGGACTACGACGCGCAGCGCACCACCGAGCTCGGGCTGCCGCCCGCGCAGATCTTCATCGACGCGGCCGGGCACGACCTGGGCACGTTCCTGCTGTTCATCTGCGTGGTCGCCCAGTTCTTCTGCGGCATGGCGTCGGTGACGGCCAACTCCCGGATGTCGTACGCCTTCGCCCGGGACGGCGCGCTGCCCGGCTCGCGGCTGTGGAAGAAGGTCAACCCCCGCACGGGTACGCCGACCAACTCCATCTGGCTGTGCGTGACCATCTCGACCCTGCTGGTGCTGCCGTCGCTGTGGAACACCACCGCGTACGCGGCGGCGACCTCGATCGCGGTCATCGGGCTCTACATCGCCTACGTCGGCCCGGTGCTGCTGCGCCGGCTCAACCCGGACTTCCGGCCGGGGCCGTGGAACCTGGGCCGGTGGAGTGCGGCGGTCGGCTGGATCGCGATCGTCTGGGTGGTGCTGATCTGCGTGCTGTTCGTCCTGCCGGTGGCCGGCCCGATCACCGCGGCGAACTTCAACTACACGATCGTCGCCGTCGTGGTGGTCGTCGGCGGCGCCACGCTGTGGTGGTTCGCCAGTGCCCGCAAGTGGTTCACCGGGCCGAAGCAGAACCTGATCGAGAAGGCCGCGCACGGAGAGCAGACGATGCCGGCCGGGGAGTGATCTGCTAGAGGCGGGGCCGGGCAGCCGCCCGGCCCCCACACCCGCCGAAGGGAACCGGATGGACCTCGAAGACCTCGACGTCGCCGTCGCGAACGGCAGCATCGACACCGTCCTGCTCGCGCTGACCGACATGCAGGGACGGCTCCAGGGCAAACGGCTGCACGGCCGGTTCTTCATGGACGAGGTCGCCTCCGGGGCGAGCGAGGGCTGCAACTATCTGCTCGCGGTCGACGTCGACATGAACACCGTCGACGGCTACGAGATGTCGTCGTGGAACAGCGGCTACGGCGACTTCGTCATGCGTCCCGACTTCAGCACGCTGCGGCCCGTACCGTGGCTGCCCGGCACGGCCATGGTCCTCGCCGACCTGGAGACCACCGAGGGCGGGCCGGTCTACGCCTCGCCCCGGCAGATCCTGCGCCGCCAGCTCGACCGGCTCGCCGGGCACGGCCTGACCGCGTTCGCCGGCACCGAGCTGGAGTTCGTGCTCTACAAGGACACCTACGAGCAGGCGTTCAGCAAGAGCTACCGCGACCTGACCCCGGCGAACCAGTACAACGTGGACTATTCACTGCTCGGCACCGCCCGGGTCGAGCCGTTGCTGCGCCGCATCCGCAACGAGATGTACGGCGCCGGCCTGATCCCGGAGAGTGCCAAGGGCGAGTGCAACCTCGGCCAGCACGAGATCGCGTTCCGCTACGCCGACGCGCTGACCTGCGCCGACAACCACGTGATCTACAAGAACGGGGCCAAGGAGATCGCCGCCCAGGAGGGCCTGGCACTGACCTTCATGGCCAAGCCGAACGAGCGTGAGGGCAACTCCTGCCACATCCACTTCTCGCTGCGCGGCGAGGACGGCCGGTCGGCGATGCTCGGCGACGGCCCGGCCCACCTGAGCGTGACCGGGCAGCGGGTGCTGGCCGGCCTGCTCGCCACCATGCGCGAGTTCAGCCTGCTCTTCGCGCCGAACATCAACTCCTACAAGCGCTATCAGCCCGGCTCGTTCGCGCCGACCGCCCTGCGCTGGGGCGTCGACAACCGCACCTGCTCACTGCGGATGGCGGGGCACGGGCAGGGCATGCGCGTGGAGAACAGGGTGCCCGGCGGCGACGTGAACCCGTACCTGGCCATCGCGGCGCTGATCGCGGGCGCGCTGCACGGGCTGGAGAACGAGCTGGAGCTGGAGGACGAGTTCCGGGGCAACGCGTACGAGGACGCCACCGCCCCGCGGGTGCCCGGGCATCTGCGTGACGCGGTGGAGTTGTGGGAGCTCAGTCCGGTGGCAGCGGAGGCGTTCGGGCCCGAGGTGGTCGCCCACTACGCGAACATGGGCAAGATTGAGCTGGCCGCCTTCGACGCCGCGGTCACCGACTGGGAGCTTAAGCGAGGGTTCGAACGCCTGTGACAGATGTAATCAATCCGGCTACGGGGACTGTGCTCACCTCCGTACCGTCGCTTGGTTTGGCAGAGACCGACGCCGCGATCGAGCGGGCCCACCAGGCTTTCGGATCTTGGCGCCAGGTGGCGCCCGGGGACCGGGCGCGGCTGCTGCGGCGTTTCGCCGCGCTCGTCGACGACCACCTCGAGGAGCTGGCGGCGCTGGAGGTCGGCAACGCCGGGCACACGATCGGCAACGCCCGCTGGGAGGCCGGCAACGTCCGGGACGTCCTCAACTACTACGCGGGGGCGCCGGAGCGCCTGTCCGGGCGGCAGATCCCGGTGGCCGGTGGGCTCGACGTGACCTTCCACGAGCCGCTCGGCGTGGTCGGCATCATCGTGCCGTGGAACTTTCCGATGCCGATCGCCGGCTGGGGTTTCGCCCCGGCCCTCGCGGCCGGCAACACGGTCGTGCTCAAGCCGGCCGAGCTCACCCCGCTGACCGCCATCCGGCTCGGTGAGCTGGCGCTGGCGGCCGGCCTGCCGGAGGGCGTGTTCACCGTGTTGCCGGGCAAGGGCAGCGTGGTCGGGCAGCGCTTCGTCACCCATCCGGCGGTCCGCAAGGTCTGCTTCACCGGCTCCACCGGGGTCGGGAAGTCGATCATGGCGGGCTGCGCCGACCAGGTGAAACGGGTGACCCTGGAGCTCGGCGGCAAGAGCGCCAACATCGTCTTCGCCGACGCCGACCTGGAACGCGCCGCCGCGGCGGCCCCCGGCGGGGTCTTCGACAACGCCGGCCAGGACTGCTGCTCACGGTCCCGGCTGCTGGTCCAGGAGTCGGTGTACGACCGGTTCCTCGCCCTGCTGGAACCGGCGGTCAAGGCGTTCCGGGTCCAGGACCCGGCCCTGGAGACCGCCGAGATGGGCCCGCTGATCTCGGCCGGGCACCGGGACAAGGTGGCGTCGTACACCGCGGACGCCGACGTCGCGTTCGCCGGTGAGGCACCCGCCGGTGACGGCTGGTGGTTCCCGCCGACCGTGCTGCTGGCCCACTCGACCGGCGACCCGCACTGGCGCGAGGAGGTCTTCGGGCCGGTGCTGTCGGTGCTGCCCTTCCGCGACGAGGAGGAAGCGGTCCGGCTGGCCAACGACACCGAGTACGGCCTCTCCGGCTCGATCTGGACCCGCGACCTGGGCCGGGCGCTGCGGGTCTCGCGCGGGGTCGAGACCGGCAACCTGAGCGTCAACTCGCACTCATCGGTGCGCTACTGGACGCCGTTCGGCGGGATGAAGCAGTCCGGCCTGGGCCGGGAGCTCGGTCCCGACGCGCTGCTGTCGTTCACCGACGTCAAGAACGTGTTCATCTCGACGGAAGCCTGAGAGGTCAGCTGTGGAGCGTTTGCAGGATCGGGTCGCCGTCATCACCGGGGCCGGCAGCGGTATCGGGCTGGCCACCGCCCGGCGGTTCGCAGCCGAGGGGGCCAAGGTCGTCTGCGTCGACATCTCGACGGATGCGGGCAAGGCCGCCGCCGACGAGGTCGGCGGCGAGTTCGTCGCTTGTGACGTCACCGACGAGGAGGCGGTCAAGGCGCTGTTCGACGGGGTGGCCGAGCGGTACGGCCGGGTCGACATCGCGTTCAACAACGCCGGGATCTCGCCCCCCGACGACGACTCGATCCTGGTCACCGGCCTGGACGCGTGGGAACGGGTGCTGCGGGTGAACACCACCAGCGTGTTCTTCTGCTGCAAGTACGCGATCCCGCACATGCAGCGCCAGGGCAAGGGGTCGATCATCAACACCGCGTCGTTCGTGGCGCTGCTGGGCGCGGCGACCTCGCAGATCGCGTACACCGCGAGCAAGGGCGGGGTGCTGGCGATGACCCGCGAGCTGGGCGTGCAGTTCGCCCGCGAGGGCATCCGGATCAACGCCCTGTGCCCCGGACCGGTCGCGACGCCGCTGCTCATGGACCTTTTCGCCAAAGATCCGGAGCGGGCCGCGCGCCGGCTGGTGCACGTCCCGATGGGCCGCTTCGCCGAGCCGGCTGAGATCGCCGCCGCGGTCGCGTTCCTGGCCAGCGACGACGCGTCGTTCATGACCGCGTCCCAGTTCGTCGTCGACGGTGGCATCACCGGTGCATATGTAACTCCGCTTTGACATCCTCTCCGCCCTGAAGGACGGAGATTCCCTCCACGCTGCGCCTGGAACACGCAACGTCCGGGTGGGTTACCGCTTCGCCGCGCGGCGCCGGGACGAGTCCTGGTCTTACCTGCGCTCCACGGTCGTTTCCGTTGTCCGCCAGTCCGGCGGCCAACACGTTCTTGGCGGCGTTCACGTCTCGGTCGTGGTGACTGCCGCACGGGCAGTCCCACGTCCGGACGTTGAGCGCCATCTTGGCGTTGATCCGGCCACAGTGCGAGCACATCCGGGTGGACGGGAAGAACCGGTCCACCCGGCCGAACGCCCTGCCGTACCGGGCGGCCTTGTACTCCAACATGCCGGTGAAACTGGCCCAGCCCGCATCGTGCACGGACTTCGCCAGCCGGGTCCGGCCGAGACCGGCCACGCACAAGTCCTCGACGTACACCGCTTGCTTCTCGCGGATGATCGTCGTGGACAGCTTGTGCTGCCAGTCGCGCCGGGTGTCGGCCACCCGGGCGTGTGCCCTGGCGACCTTGACGACGGCCTTCTTGCGGTTCTGGCTCCCGCGCTGCTTACGGGAGAGGGCCTGCTGCAACCGCTTGAGCTTGCGGGCCGCACGCCGCAGGAATCTCGGCGCCGCGACTTTCGTGCCGTCCGAACAGACGGCGAAGTGCGTCAGCCCCAGGTCGATACCGACCTCGGACTCGACTGGCGGCAACGCCTCGTCGGCCACCTGCACGACGAACGAGGCGAAGTACCGTCCGGCTGCGTCCTTGATGATCGCCACGCTGGACGGGTCCGACGGCAGAGTGCGGGACCAGCGCACCGCGAGGTCGCCGATCTTCGGCAGCCGCAGCCGGCCGTTGTCGAGGACCTTGAACCGGGCGTTCTTGGTGAAGCGGATGGCCTGCCGGTTGTCCTTGCGGGACCGGAACCGGGGCGGCGCGACCTTGCGGCCTTTGCGTTTGCCGGTGATCGAGGCGAAGAAGTTTCGGTACGCCGTGTTCAGGTCCGCGAGGGCCTGTTGGAGCACGACCGAGGACACGTCGGCCAGCCACTCCCGTTGCGCGGTCGTCTTGGCCTGCGTGATGATCCGCTTGGACAGCTCGGCGTCCGACACGTACGGCAATCCATGTTCGCGGGCTTGCTGCCGGGCGCGCAGCCCATCGTTGAACACCACCCGCGCGCACCCGAATGCCCGCGCCAGCTCGACTTGCTGGCCGGGCGTCGGGTAGGCACGGAAGTTGTAACGAAGCTGCATGTACAAAACGTACCACATGTACAATCGCGGGATGAGCGAGACACCCCAGGTCGCGGTGAGTGACGCCCGCAAGGAAATCGGCAAGCTGATCGATGCAGCCCACTACGCCGGGCAGCACACGATCCTGGCGAAGAACGACGAACCGCGCGCCGTGCTTGTGCCGTACGAGTGGTGGCGCGAGCAGCAGAACCACCCGGCCTAAGGCACTGCTCGGGCCTTGTGGCCCTCCCAGTGCGGGCCTTCACCCCCGGCCT
The DNA here is from genome assembly GCF_040650095.1 of Actinoplanes sp. NPDC048791. Classification (NCBI taxonomy): domain Bacteria; kingdom Bacillati; phylum Actinomycetota; class Actinomycetes; order Micromonosporales; family Micromonosporaceae; genus Actinoplanes; species Actinoplanes sp. NPDC048791. The sequence continues at coordinate 8,080 of NZ_JBEZGQ010000246.1, forward strand.
GAAGGCCGGAGCACTGGCTCGCATTCCCGGTATCGGTTTAGCACCCCCAGGCAGCGGATACAAGGCAACTACGTCCAGTTCACGCCGGACGCAGGGGTCGAATCTCCGCCCGCGCACGCTGCGATCGCTGCACGGGTGGTTCGAAGGGCCCGGGCGCGGCGCCGACTCACGGAGTCGGCGCCGCTCACTAATTTCACGGCGCTCGTCCGGTACGGCGAACGGATCACCCACTCGGTCGACGTCATCCGAACAGGACGTGGATACCGTGGTCAAGATGCGACCCGTCATCGGCATCACCACCTATGTGGAGCCCGCCACCTGGGGCGTCTGGCACAACCTGCCCACCACGCTGGTGCCGCACGACTACGTCGCCGCGGTCACCGGGGCCGGTGGCCGGGCGGTGCTGCTGCCGCCCGACGACCTCGACACCGACGTGCTGCGCATCCTGGACGGACTGGTGCTCAGCGGCGGCGCCGACCTCGGCCCGGAGCTGTACGGCGCCGAGGCCGCCCCGCAGACGGTCACCCGGCCCGAGCGCGACGCCGCCGAGATGGTGCTCGCCCGCGCGGCCCTCACCCAGGACCTGCCGGTGCTCGGGGTCTGCCGGGGCATGCAGCTGCTCACCGTCGCCGCCGGCGGCACCCTGCACCAGCACCTGCCCGAGGTGCTCGGGCACGACCGGCACCGCCCGGCCCCCGGCGTCTACGGCGAGCACGAGGCCGGCTTCACGCCCGGCAGCCGGATCGCCGGGCTGATGGGTGAGGACACCCGGGTGCACTGCTTCCACCACCAGGGCGTCGACGACCCGGGCACGCTGACGGTCACCGGCCGGGCCGAGGACGGGACCGTCGAGGCGGTCGAGGACCCGGCGCACAGGTTTGTGCTGGGCGTGCAGTGGCACCCCGAGGTGACCAGGGACAAACGGCTGTTCGGCGCCCTGGTCGCGGCGGCGGGGGCCTAAGACATCCCGCGCACCCGCCGATACGCAGGTTCTACGGACGAAGGAGGATCGCACCAGCATGCGCAGGCCATTGATCGGACTGACCGCGTACGCGCAACAGGTCCAGTACGGCAGCAACGAACAGGTCGTCGGCATGCTGCCGATGTCCTACGTCCGGGCGGTCCACGCCACCGGGGGACGGGCGGTCCTGATCACCCCGGACGACCCCGGCACCGACGTGCTCGAGTCGCTCGACGGCATCGTCTTCGCCGGTGGCGGCGACATCGATCCGGCCAACTGGGGTGCCGAGCCGCACCCGGCCACCGACTCCGACCCGGTCCGGGACGCCTCCGAGCTGCTCCTCATGCGGGCCGCCCTCGACGCCGACCTGCCCGTGCTCGGCGTCTGCCGGGGCCTGCAGGTGATGGCCGTGGCCACCGGCGGTTCCCTGCACCAGCACCTGCCCGACCTGGTCGGCCACGACCGGCACCGGGCCGCGGCGGGCACGGATCCGCTGGCGGTGGACTCGTCGGCGTTCGGCCGGCACGACGTGGTGCTGACCTCCGGCTCGGCGGCGCGCTCACTGCTCGGCGCCCGGCTCACCGTCAACTCGTTCCACCACCAGGCGATCGACGACCCGGGCAGCTTCACGGTGGTCGGCCGGTGCCCCGACGACCGGGTCATCGAGATCATCGAGGACCCCGACCGGTCGTTCGCGCTGGGCGTGCAATGGCACCCCGAGCGCACCGGTGACCTGCGGGTCTTCGCCGCGC
>NZ_JBEZGQ010000247.1:0-9774 GCF_040650095.1 Actinoplanes sp. NPDC048791
GGCAGCCCTGTTGGCCAACCTGCGCGCGGCCGTCGACGCCTTCCCCGCCCAGCCCGGGCCGCTGCGAGCCGTCGGCATCTCCATCGCGAACCCGGTGCACCCGGTCACCCACGAGGTCGTCCCGCTGGCCGGCACGCCGTTCCCGGAAGGCCTGCTCAGCCCGGCCGAACTGATCGGCGACCTGGTGCCGGCCCCGATCCTGGTCGACAACGACGTCAATCTGGCCGCGCTGGCCGAACACCGCGCCGGCCGGGCGGCGGGCGAGGCCAGCTTCGCGTACGTCTACGTGGGCGCGGGCCTGGGCGTCGGGCTCTACATCGGCGACCAGCTGATCCGCGGCGCGCACGGGCTGGCCGGTGAGATCGGCTACCTGCCGGGCGCCGGAGCTCCGACGATCGCCGGTGATCTGGCGGCTGGTGGGCTCGGCCGCTCGGACGCCCCGTCCAACGATGTGGCGGCGGCGCTGGAGCTGCTCGATCGCGGTGATGAGACGGCGTTGCGGGTGCTCGCGGCGGCGGTGGCCCGGGCGATCATCTCGGTGGCGGCGGTGGTGGATCCGGCGTTGGTGCTGCTGGGAGGGCCGGTCGGGACGCATCCGGCGCTGCTGCCGCGGGTGCGGGCGGCGATCTCGTTCCCCGGGCCGACGCGGGTCGAGCATGGGACTCTGGGCACGGAGGCTGCGTTGCATGGGGCTTTGCAGTTGGCGCTGGAGCACGCACGGGCGGCGGCAGTCGCCGTCTGACCCGATGGGCAACCTCGGACCTCGTTGTTCCGGCGTCCGGCGTCCGGCTTCCCGGCGTCCGGCTTCCCGCTTCTCGGCGTCCGACCCGTTCCGGGCTGCCACTTCCGCCGCCTGCCCCACCCCGCCGCCGGTCCGCTTCCTTCCGTTGCCAGGCCGTGCCGTGGCTCCGCCGCCCCCGGCGAATCTCGCGGGACTGCGACCCCGGGCGGCTTCGGCACTTCGGCGTGGGCCTGCGGTTCGGTGTGTCGGGGGCGTGCGGCAGACTGCTGGGCGTGCGGAAGATCTACGTCATCGGGATCGGCGCGGGCGACCCGGACCATCTGACCCTGCAGGCAGCCAAGGCGATCGGCCGGACCGACGTGTTCTTCCTGCTCGACAAGGGCGACACCAAGGAGAGCCTGATCGAGCTCCGGCGCCGGCTGCTGAAGGCGTACGCCCGCCCCAGCCGGCGCATCGCCGAGGGCCGCGACCCGGACCGCGACCGCACCCCCGCCGACTACGAGGGCACGATCGCCGACTGGCGGCACCGCCGGTCCGAGGTGACCGAGGCGCTGATCCGCGAGCATCTGCTCGACGAGGAGACCGGGGCGTTCCTGGTCTGGGGTGATCCGTCGCTCTACGACTCGACGATCAGCATCCTCGACGAGATCCTGGCCCGCGGCGAGACCACCTTCTCCTACGAGGTCATCCCGGGCATCAGCAGCGTCTCGACGCTGGCGGCCAAGCACCGGGTCGGCCTGAACCGGGTCGGCCGGCCGTTCCAGGTCACCACGGGCCGGCGGCTGGCCGAGCAGTGGCCGGCGGACGTCGACGACGTGATCGTGATGCTGGACGCGCACCAGACGTTCGGGTCGGTCGACGCCGCGAACGTGGACATCTACTGGGGTGCGTACCTCGGCACCGAGGACGAGCTGCTGATCTCCGGTCCGCTGGCCGAGGTCGGCGACGAGATCCGCCGGGTCCGCGCCGAGGCCCGGGAACGGCACGGCTGGATCATGGACACGTACCTGTTGCGCCGTCGCGACGCCGATCAGGCGGACACCCGGTCGTAGATCAGGCAGAGCGCCCCGGATTCTGACGTTGTCGTATCGGCCAGCGTCCACGTGGAGGCGGGGAGGCCGTCCTCCAGCAGCCGGGCGCCGCCGCCGACCACGGCCGGGCACAGCGTGATGCACAGCCGGTCCAGCAGTTCGGCGTCGAGCAGGGCGCGGATGATACTGCTGCTGGCCAGCACGATGATGTCCCCGCCGGCCTCGGCCCGCAGCTTGCGGACCTCCTCGGGCAGGTCGCCGGCGACGACGCGGGAATTCTCCCAGGGGGCCTCGGTCAGGGTCGTGCTGAACACCACCTTCTCGGTCCGGTTGAGCCAGGCCGAGAAGGTCCGGTCGCGCTCATCGGCCTCGGGGTTGCCGGCGACGGCCGGCCAGTAGCTGCCGAAGCCCTGGTAGTTCTTGCGGCCCAGCAGCACGGTGGTGGCCGGCTCGGTCACCCGGATCATGTGGTCGCGGCCGGCCTCGGTGACCGCGTGCGGCACGATCCAGCCCATGTCGTAGTCGCCACCGACGCCGGTGGTGCGGCCGTCGAGGGACAGGGAGATGTTTCCGACGACGCGGCGGTTGCTCGTTTCGCTCTTCATGCCCATGGGTCGGAGTCACCGGCGCCGGCTCGACATGCGCCCGCGAACTATTCCGCGTCGCCTTCCAGATCGCCCTCGGTCTCCAGGTAGACCTGCTGCAGCGCGGCCAGGGTGGCCGGCTCCGGGGACTCCCAGAGCTTGCGGTCCGCCGCCTCCAGCAGCCGTTCGGTGATGCTGTGCAGCGCCCATGGGTTCGACTGGGTCATGAACTTCTGGTTGTCCGGGTCCAGCACGTAGCTGGCCGCCAGCTGCTCGTACATCCAGTCGGCGACCACGCCCGCGGTCGCGTCGTAGCCGAACAGGTAGTCGACCGTCGCGGCCAGCTCGAACGCGCCCTTGTAGCCATGCCGGCGCATCGCCGCGATCCAGCGCGGGTTCACCACGCGGGCGCGGAAGATCCGGGCGGTCTCCTCAGTGAGGCTGCGGGTCTTGGTCGCGTCCGGGTTGGTCGAGTCACCGATGTACGCCGCCGGCGCCCGCCCGGTCAGCGCCCGTACCGTGGCGATCATGCCGCCGTGGTACTGGAAGTAGTCGTCGGAGTCGGCGATGTCGTGCTCGCGGGTGTCGATGTTCTTGGCCGCGACCTCGATCCGCTTGTACGCGGTCTCCATGTCCCCGCGCGCCTCGACCCCGTCCAGCCCGCGCCCGTAGGCGAAGCCGCCCCAGACCGCGTACACCTCGGCCAGGTCGGCGTCCCCGCGCCAGTTGCGGCTGTCGATCAGCGGCAGGATGCCCGCGCCGTACGCGCCCGGCCGCGAGCCGAAGATCCGGGTGGTCGCCTGCCGCCACGACTTCTTCGCGTCGACGTCGGCCAGCGCGTGCGCCCGGACGAAGTTCTGCTCGGGTGTCTCGTCCAGCCCGGCCACCAGCCCGACCGCGTCGTCCAGCATGGCCACCACGTGCGGGAACGCGTCGCGGAAGAAGCCGGAGATGCGTACGGTCACGTCGATCCGGGGCCGGCCCAGCTCGGCCAGCTCGATCGGCTCGATGCCGGTGACCCGGCGGGAGGCGGGGTCCCAGATCGGGCGTACCCCCATCAGGGCGAGGATCTCGGCGATGTCGTCGCCGGCGGTCCGCATGGCGCTCGTTCCCCAGGCGGACAGGCCGACCGACTTCGGCCAGTCGCCGTAGTCGGCGCGGTAGCGGGTCAGCAGTGACTCGGCCATCGCCTGCCCGGTCTCCCAGGCCAGCATGCTCGGGATGGCCTTGGGGTCGACGGAGTAGAAGTTGCGGCCGGTCGGCAGCACGTTGATCAGGCCACGCAGCGGCGACCCGCTCGGCCCGGCCGGCACGTAGCCGCCGTCGAGGGCGTGCAGGACATTGGTCAGCTCGTCGGTCGTGCGCGCGAGCCGGGGCACAACCTCGGTCGCGGCGAAGCGCAGAACCTGGGCCACTGTCTCGTCGTCGGTGACCCGGTCGGCGGCGGCGGGCTCCCAGCCGGCCTCTTCCATGGCGGCGACCAGCGCATGGGCCCGCGCCTCCACGGCGTCGGTCTCGGCGGTGGACGCGTCCTCGGCCAGACCGAGCGCCTCCCGCAGACCGGGCAGTGCGGCCACCTGACCGGCCCACATCTGCCGGGCGCGCAGCATGGCGAGCACCAGATTGACCCGGGCCTCGCCGCTCGGCGCGGCCCCGAGGATGTGCAGGCCGTCGCGGATCTGCACGTCCTTGATCTCGCAGAGCCAGCCGTCGACGTGCAGGATGAACTCGTCGAACTCCTCGTCGTCGGGCCGGTTGGCCAGGCCCAGATCGTGGTCCATCTTGGCCGCCTGGATCAGGGTCCAGATCTGCGCCCGGATGGCGGGCAGCTTCGCCGGGTCGAGCGCGGCGATGTTGGCGTGCTCGTCGAGCAGCTGCTCGAGGCGGGCGATGTCGCCGTACGACTCGGCCCGGGCCATCGGCGGGATCAGGTGGTCGACCAGCGTCGCGTGGGCCCGCCGCTTGGCCTGGGTGCCCTCGCCCGGGTCGTTGACCAGGAACGGGTAGATCAGCGGCAGATCGCCGAGCGCCGCGTCGGTGCCGTCCGAGGCGGACATGCCGACGTTCTTGCCGGGCAGCCATTCCAGGTTGCCGTGCTTGCCGACGTGCACGACCGCGTGCGCGCCGAAGTCGTCGGCCAGCCACCGGTAGGCCGCGAGATAGTGGTGGCTCGGCGGCAGGTCGGGGTCGTGGTAGATGGCGACCGGGTTGGCGCCGAAACCACGGGGCGGCTGCACCATCACGACCACGTTCTCGTCGCGCAGGGCGGCCAGCACGATCGCGTCGTCGTCCACGTACAGCTCGCCGGGGGCCTCGCCCCAGTGCCGTTCCATGGATTCGCGCAGGTCGGCCGGGAGCGTCGCGAACCACTGCCGGTAGGCGGAGGCGGTGATCCGTACGGGATTGCCGGCGAGCTGGTCCTCGGTCAGCCAGTCCGGGTCCTGGCCGCCGGCCGCGATCAGCGCGTGGATCAGCTTGTCGCCGTCGCCCTCGGCGACGCCCGGGAAGTCACCGATCCGGTAGCCGCGCTCCCGCATGGCCTGCAGCAGCCGGACCGTGGAGGCGGGCGTGTCGAGCCCGACCGCGTTGCCGATCCGGGAGTGCTTCGTCGGATACGCCGAGAGCATGACCACGATCCGGCGCTCGGCCGGCGGGATGTGCCGCAGCCGGGCGTGCGCGACCGCGATGCCGGCCACCCGGGCGGCCCGCTCGGGGTCGGGAACGTAGATCGAGAGGCCGTCCGGGTCGATCTCCTTGAACGAGAACGGCACGGTGATGATCCGGCCGTCGAACTCGGGGATGGCCACCTGGGTCGCCGCGTCCAGCGGGGAGAGCCCGTCGTCGCTGGCCTCCCACGCGGCCCGGCTGCTGGTCAGGCACAGGCCCTGCAGGATCGGCACGTCGAGATCGGCGAGCACCCCGACATCCCAGGCCTCGTCGTCACCGCCCGCGGAGACGGTGGCCGGCTTGGTGCCGCCGGCCGCCAGCACGGTCACCACCAGGGCATCGGCCTTGCGCAGCTCGGCGAGCAGCTCGGGCGAGGCCGTGCGCAGGGAGGACGTGAAGATCGGCAGCGGCCGCGCACCCTTGGCCTCGATCGCCTGGCACAGGGCCTCGACGAAAGCCGTGTTTCCGGCCATGTGATGAGCGCGATAGTAGAGCACCGCGACGGTGGGGCCGGTCCGCTCGGTCGCCGCACGCGGCAGCAGACCCCAGTCGGGCGCGGGCACCGGAGCGGCGAAGCCGTGCCCGGTCAGCAGGATCGTGTCGGAGAGAAAGTCGTGCAGGGCGGCCAGATTGTCGGCGCCGCCGTAGGCGAGATAGCCGTGCGCCTCCGCGGCCACACCCGCGGGCACGGTGGAGAGCTTCATCAGGTCGGCGTCCGGCGCCTGCTCACCGCCGAGCACCACCACCGGGACCGGCCCGGCCAGCAGCGCGTCGAGCCCTTCCTCCCAGGCCCGCCGGCCGCCGAGGATCCGCACGACGACCAGCTCGACCCCGTCGAGCAGCGCCGGCAGATCGGCGACCTGCGTGCGCGCGGGATTGCCCAGGCGGTAGTCGGCCCCGCTGGCCCGAGCGCTCAGCAGGTCGGTGTCAGACGTCGACAGCAGCAGAAACACGGCTCTCCCCTCGGGGTCCGCGCCCCGGATCGGTGGAATTCACGGCGACCGGAGTTCCTGGCTCGAAGGTCTATCAGGACCCTCTGACAGTGGCGGGACCGCGCCGGACTCGCACCGGCTTCCTCCGCGGCGTCGCCGCACGTGGCCTCCCACTCTCCAGAAGCGCACGAGCAACGTCAAGGCGAGGCGCCGGGTGCCGGGCGGAGAACGCCCGCCGGGGTCGGGGTCGCCCAGGCCTTCGGCGAACATCGCGTACGTCAGCAGCGGCACCCCGTCCGGGCTGAACATGATGCCGGCCTCGTGCCGGGACTCGCCCAGGTCGTTGAAGTCGGCGCCGTACTTCGTCGCGACCCGCTCGCGCTCCTTGGACGACATCACCCGGCGGACGCCGTCGTGGTAGCCGTTGAGCCAGCGGGTGATGCTCAGCAGGAAGTCGCACGATTCCGGCTTCAGCAGCGTCTTGGTCGCCAGGCGCCACAGCAGGTCGTGCATCTCCCGCGGCGTGGTCGTGCCCAGGAAGAAGCGGTTCGGGTTGGCCACCGGCTCGACCCGGGTGTGCACAAAGCCCTTGGCCGCGAGGATCTCGTTGATCTCCAGCGCCGGCACCACCCGGCCGCACATGCGGACCGCCGTGTTGTCCGAGACGAGCAGCATCGCGGTCAGGAAGTTCGCCACCGTGATCTCGTCGCCCCACACCCGGTGCAGGTGGTAGATGCCGGAGCCGCCGAGGATGATGTCGGCCTGCAGGTCCAGCTTGGTGCCGAGGGTCAGCTGACCACGGTCGATCTTGTCCATGACGGCGGTGGCCACGGCGAGCTTCTGCACGCTGTAGCCGTACGTGACGTGGTCGGCGTCGTCCTCGACGATTCCCTTGATCGCGCCGGTGCTGTCCACGGCCGCGATGTGGGTGTGCCAGAGGCCGCCGACCTTGGCCTTCTCCTTCGCGTACACCTTCTTGATGCTCGCCGGGCCGGCCGCCGCGGCCTGGGCGGGGGTGCTCACGCCGACACCCGCGACTGCTGCCGCGGCGCCGAGACCGAGTGCCGAACGGCGGGACATGCTGGTTGACATCGTTCTCCCTCAATGGACGGACGGTGGACCACGCGGCAACGTACACCACGCCCGCTCATGCCCGGAGATACCGCAGCACGGCCAGCACCCGCCGGTGATCGGTGCGCGCCTGGGGCAGGTCGAGCTTGGTGAAGATGGCGGTGACGTGCTTCTCGACGCTGCGTTCGACCAGGTGCAGGGCCTCCGCGATGGCCACGTTGGAGCGTCCCTCGGCGAGCAGCCCGAGGATCTCCCGCTCCCGGTCACTGAGCCGGGCCAGACCGGCGTCGACGGCCGGCGCGGCCAGCAGTTGCCGGACGACCTCGGGGTCCAGGGCGGTGCCGCCGTCCGCTACACGGCGCAATGCCCCGACGAACTCGTCGGTGCTGACGATCCGGTCCTTGAGCAGATACCCGACCCGCCCGGCGTTCTCGGAGAGCAGCTGCCGCGCATAACTGGTCTCGACCCACTGCGAGAAGACCAGGACCCCGACCCCGGGGTACGCGGACCGGATCGTCAACGCCGCCCGCAGACCCTCATCGGTGTATGTGGGCGGCATCCGCACATCAACCACGGCAGCATCGGGCGGATCGGCGGCAACGGCAGCAAGCAGCGCGCCGGCGTCGGGAACGGCGGCGACCACCTCGACGTCATGCTCGCCGAGCAGCAGGGCGATCCCGTCCCGCAGCAGCGGATTGTCCTCGGCGATGACCACGCGCACTGTCAGCCTCCGATCTCGGGAAGAATCATCGTCACTGTGGTGGGGCCGCCCGGGGGTGAGTTCACGGTCAGCGAGCCGTCGAGTGCGGCGGCTCGCCGGGCCAGCCCGGCCAATCCGGTCCCAGAAGCAGCGGGCCGGGTCCGGCCGAAGTCGATGACCGCCGCGCCGCCGTGGCCGTCGTCGGTCACCGTCAGGCGTAGGCGGCGGTTCTCCTTGCGGAGGTTGATGCGGACCCGGGATGCGTTCGCGTGACGGGCGACGTTGGTGAGGAGTTCGGCCACCGCGAAATACAGGGCCGATGCCGTCGCGTCCGGTGGGCGGGCGGGCAGTGACACGGTGACTTCCGCCGGCACCGCGCTGCGGGCCGCCAGGGTTGTCAGGGCCACTTCGAGGCCGTCGTCCAGCGCCGGTGGGTGCATGCCGCGGACGATGTCGCGGAGTTCCGCCAGCGCTTCCGTGACCGTGCCGCGGGCGTCCGCCGCCAGCTTGCGGACCGGCTCGTCGGTGCTGCGGTTCTCGATCCGGGACAGGGTCAGACCCAGGGCGACGAGGCGGGCCTGCGTGCCGTCGTGCAGGTCGCGCTCGACGCGGCGCAGGAGTGCCGCCGCATCCGATTGCAGGGCCGCGCGGCCGGCCTCGAGCTCCGCGATGCGGCGCTGGGCCTCGCTCGGGTGCAGCAGGGCCCGCACCAGGAACCGGTCGAGCAGCACGATCAGCCGCAGCCACCAGGGCGTCGCCAGCAGAACCGCGAGGCCCTGCAGCGCGATGATCCAGGTGTGCGGCCACGTGTCGGTGTCGTCCGCGGGGACCAGGAACCACCACAGCGGATAGGTGATGCCGACCGGCGCGGCCACCACGGCGAACAGACCCGGGTACGCCCCGACGACCGCCAGCGGCCACCGGGCCAGGCAATAGGTCAGCGCCCGCCACGCGGTCGGGTCGCTGGGCAACGCCCGGACCCGTCCCCACCACGTGCGGGCGGGCAGTGGCGGTGGGTCGGCCCAGTCCCAGCCGAGCAGTTTCCGGGCCGGGCCGCGGAAGTAGCGGGGGGTGAGCCGGGCGAGGGCGAGCACACCGACCAGCAGCGGCAGCCCGACGGTCAGCGCCGACGCCACTGTGGTGACCGCACCGACCACGGCCAGCACGAAGGTCGGCACTCCGAGAAACACCCCGGAGACCAGGTAGGCCAGCTCCCGCCAGGTGCGTGCGGTCAGCCAGGCCCGCACCACGATCATCCGACCACCTCGATCGGGGGCCGGCGCATCGCCAGGGCCGCCGGCAGCGCGGTCCCCGCCAGGACCAGGGCGGCCGTGGCCAGCACCCCGGTGACGAGCCAGCTGACCGGCATCCACGGCGCCCAGGTGCCCAGGGCCGTGTGCAGCAGCGGCAGCGTCGTGATCGCGGCCACCGCCGCGCCCACCACCAGTGCTGTTGCGGTCACCAGCAGAGCCTCGCAGACCACGACCGTCAGGGCGCGCCTGCGGGTGGCTCCGGCGAGTTGGGTTACCGCTAGGTCGCGGCGGCGGGACAAGATCACCGTGACCAGGGTGTTGACCGCTGCCACCGCGGCGAAGGCGACGTAGACCGAGGTGCCGGAATACTCCAGCCAGCGGTCCGCGGCCGCCGGTGCCGTTCCTGTCGTGTGCTCCGTGGTTTTCAGGATGATGACTTTGACGGCGGTGAAGGCGATTGCCAGGGTGAGCGGCACCAGGGCGCTGGACAGGGCTTTCGCTCGGACGGCGATGGTGTCGCCGGCCAGTCGGCCGGTGTCGCCGAACAGCCTTGCGGCGACTGCCGCGACCCGGAGCAGGGCCGGACCCAGCAGGCCTGCGCCGACGCAGAGGGCCAGCATCACCAGCAGGCCCAGGGCGTCAGTGGTTTCCGCGTCCAGGTCGGCGATCGTGATCGACAGCACGGTGCCGCCGATCATCAGGATCAGCCCGGCCGTCGTGCGTACGCGGCCGAGGCGCCGGCGGGGGGCCGCTGTTTCGGCCAGGGCCGCGGCGGGGCGCATCCGGGACGGGCG
>NZ_JBEZGQ010000248.1:0-9684 GCF_040650095.1 Actinoplanes sp. NPDC048791
CCGACCGGGCCTAGGCCGAGGCGCTGTTCGCCGACACCCCGGCGCTGTCCGGGCTGGCCGGGGACGAGCGGCTCGCGCTGATCGCCTCCGCGCACCCGGTGGATCTCGAGCCCGGCGCGCCGGTGGTCCTGCAGGGGCCGACCCACGCGGTCGTCGTGGAGTCCGGCGTCATCGCCATGCCCGACGGCGTCGAGCTGCGCCGGGGCACGCTGGTCGGCCCGGTCGGTGACGGCATCCCGGGGATGGTCGCGCAGGCCCGCACCCCCGTACGCCTGTGGGTCATCCCGGACGCCTCCGATCTGCCGCCGCTGGTCGGCACGCCCGGCTCCACCGCGGGCGGTCCGGCCGGCAGCGGTCCGGCCGCCGAGGGCGTGCACTCCGCCGGCGTCTATCCGCCGCTGGCCGTGCCACCAGGTCCGCCGGACGGCACCGAGGACCCCGAGGTGGACCGCCGTTTCGAGCGCCGGATGTGGTGGCTCGTCCTGCTGCTGCTCCTGCTGTCGCTGCTGCTCACCGTGATCAACTTCGCGCCCGGGCCGGCCTGGGCCGAGATGCCCACCGACCGCGCTCTGCTCACCTCGGACCGGGGCACGATCGTCGCGACCGTCAACGGCCGCAACGAGCGGCTCGACGAGGGCGACCGGCGCTACCTGGACGAGGGTGACCGGATCATCGTCCCCGCCGGGACCACCGGCCGGCTGACCTTCCAGGGCGGCTCGGCCACCCTGTTCTGCGCCGGTTCGCAGGCCCAGGTCGGCAAGCTCTACACCGATGCCGGACGTCAGCGGGTGCCGCACGGGGCTCTCGCCCTGGAGGCCGGCCGCCTGCTCGCCGACACGGCCAGTACCAGCGGTGCCTACCAGGCGCTCTCCCTGAACGTCGCCCGGCCCGGCGGCCTGGTCACCAACAACGGCGCCTCCTGGTACGCGGTCGAGCCCGACGGCCTGATCGCCGCCACCGGCCGCGTCTTCGTGGGCGGCACCCCGGCCCCGGCCACCGGTACGGACCTGAGCTGCGGTGACGGCGTCAAGGTGGAGCCGCCGGCCGGTTCGCCCAGCCCGTCGCCCAGTGATCAGCCGCTGCCCTCGGACCTGCCCAGCGAGATCCCCTCCGTGCCGACGCCGACCTCGGTGCCGCCGACGGAGGCGACGACCGAGCCGGAGCCGACCGCCGACCCGGTGGACCCGACGACGCCGGACGACCCGGACCCGACCACCACCCGGCCGACGACCCGGCCCACGACGCGACCGACGACCACGCCGCCGCGCACGCCCCGGCCGACCACCCCGGTGCCGACGACCACCACGCCGCGGCCGAGCCAGACGACGACGACGCCGCCCACGACGCCGCCCTCGTCGATCCCGACGAGCACCACACCACCGATCATCATCGGCTGACGAGGGGAACACACGTGCTCTGCTGGTTCTGTGCCAAGGCGGCCCGGGGGACCTGCCGGTTCTGCGGCCGGGGCGTCTGCGAGGACCATGCCCGCTTCGGGCCGTACCTCCTTCAGGTGAGCCGGTCGGCGCAGCGGGACCGGGCCGAGGCCCTGGTGGTCGAGGACGCCGTCCAGTGCGGCACCTGCCGGCCCAGGCCACAGCCGGTGCCGATGCCGGAACTCGACTGAGCGGCGCGGCCGGTCCGTGGGATTGGCCACCTCACCGATGGCGGTCGCTGGACGTGGGCTCCTACCGTGGGCGCCATGAGTGACTTCGACGAGGTGCTGGAGCGGCTGCTGACCGACCCGTCGTTCCAGGCCCAGCTCGCCGCTGACCCGGCGGGCGCCCTGGTCGGCTACGTCCTGGACGCCGAGGAGGCCGACCTGCTGCGCCAGCAGGTCAGCACCGACGCGGGCGCGCACACGGCGGTCGTGGAGGACCGGGTCACCAAGTCGAGCACGTTCGGGCTGTTCTCGTCGTTCGGCATCGGTGACGTGGCCGGCTCGGTCGGGCACGGCCTGGTCGACCAGGGCACCGCCGCCCCGGGAACGGTCAGCCAGGGGCTCGGTGCGGCCGCCACGGACAGTTCGGCCGGCCTCGGCGAGTGGTCGGAGTTCGGCAGCGCCACCGGGACCGCCACCGAGGGGTTCGGCTCGGCGCCGGAGGCCTGGGGGACCGGCGGCATGTCCGCCCAGTCCGGACTGGGCACGGCGCCGGAGTTTCCCGCGCGGTCCGGCTTCGGCTCGGCGCCGGGTCCCGACCTGGACGGTCTCCCGGCGGTCTCGGCCCTCGGCGACGCGCCGCGCAGCGGTCTCGGCGAGTCCGGTTCGGCGCACAGCGGCCTGGGGGAGCCCGAGCAGCTGGCGCCGCCGAAGGGCTACCACAACCGGGTCGACGCGGACGGCGACGGCCACCTCGACAAGGCGACCTACCGGGGCCGCGAGGACGGCGGCGCGGAGATCCGGGTGGATCTCGACCGCGACGGGCAGGCCGACTTCGTCGGCGTCGACAAGGACCTGGACAACCGGGTCGACTTCGCCGACTACGACAAGGACCACGACGGCGTCTTCGAGAAGCGGATGTTCGACGACGACGGCGACGGTTTCCTCGACCGCACGGTCCTGCACTAGGGGCAGCCGGATCGGCAAAGCTCTGGCATTGATGGTCACCGAAGCCGCACCATGGGTGCATGGTGGCGATCGCCGCACGCGGCCTCACGAAGAACTTCGACGATGTCGTCGCGGTGGACAGCGTCGACCTGGAGATCAAGCCCGGCGAGTTCCTGGTGGTGCTCGGGCCGACCGGCTGCGGTAAGTCGACGCTGCTGCGGCTGCTGGCCGGGTTCGAGGAGCCGACCCGCGGCACGGTCACCTTCGACGGCGTGCCGGTGGCCGAGATCGGCCCCCGCGAACGGGACATCGCGATGGTGTTCCAGAACTACGCCCTCTACCCGCACCTGACGGTCGCCCAGAACATCGGTTTCCCGCTGCGCGCGACGGCCCATCCGGCCGAGGAGATCGGGGCCCGGGTCGCCGACGTGGCCCGCAGTGTGGGGGTCGCGGACCTGCTCAGCCGCTATCCCGAGCACCTGTCCGGCGGTCAGCGCCAGCGCGTCGCGATGGCTCGCGCGCTGGTCCGTAAGCCCGCGGTCTTCCTGCTCGACGAGCCGTTGTCCAACGTGGACGCGGGGGCCCGGGCGGCGCTGCGCGGCGAGATCGTGGCCCTGGCCCGGCGGCTGGCGGTGACCACGATCTACGTGACGCACGACCAGACCGAGGCGATGAGCATGGCCGACCGGATCGCGGTGCTGCGCCTGGGCGTGCTCCAGCAGGTCGGCCCGCCCGTCGATGTGTACGCGGACCCGGACACCCTGTTCGTGGCGGCGTTCCTCGGCATGCCCCGCACCAGCCTGCTGGAGGCGGCCGTGTACGCCGAGGGCGGCAAGGTGGTGCTCGATCTGGGCTCGCAGGTGCTGGAGCTGCCGCCGGGGGATCCGCGTACGGCGCGGCTGGCCGAGCACCACACCGAGCGGGTCACCCTGGCGTTGCGGGCGCTGCCGTTGCGCGAGCACGACATGTCGGTACGGGGCACGGTGTGCGCGGTGGAGAACCTGGGTCACGAGCTGCTGGCCCACGTCGACGTCGGCGGGGTGCCGAGCGTCCGGCTGGACGCGCCGGCGGCCCCTTCGCGGTCGGTCGCCGCGAGCACGCCGTACGGCTTCTATCCCGCGTACGACCTGGTGGACGCGCCGCCGACGGGTGAGGTGATGGTCCGGGTCCCGGTTCCCCGGCAGGTGCGGGTGGGTGAGGAGCTGGAGGTCGGCATCGGTCTGACGGACCTGTTGCTCTTCGATCGGACCGGGCTGCGGATCCGGTTCGACCAGGCGTGAAAAAAACGTTCACTGGACAGGAACAGTTAACAGTCCTAATAATTGGCCAACTGTCGATACACCGACGTGGAGGCCACCCCCCATGCGCCGTTCACTCATCCTCGCCGTCACCGCCGCCCTGGCGGCCACCGGCTCCGCCGTCTACATAGCCTCGTCCGCGAGCGCTGCCGCCGCCTGTGCCCCGGCGTGGAGCTCCTCGGCGGTGTACGTCAAGGACAACTCCGTTTCGTACCAGGCCAAGAACTACACCGCGAAATGGTGGACGCAGGGCGAGGTGCCCACGGCCAGCGGCGAGTGGGGTGTCTGGGCCGACAAGGGCGCCTGCGGCGGCACCACGCCCCCGCCGACGACCCCACCGCCCACGACGCCACCCCCGACGACGCCACCCCCGACCACCCCGCCTCCGACCACGCCGCCGCCCACCACGCCGCCGCCGGTCGCCGGGCTGCCCAAGCACGCGCTGATCGGCTACCTGCACTCGAGCTTCGCCAACGGCTCCGGCTACCTGCGGATGGCCGACGTCCCGGCCGACTGGGACATCATCAACCTGGCCTTCGGCGAGCCGACCAGCGCTACCTCCGGCGACATCCGCTTCACCCTCTGCCCGGCGGCCGAGTGCCCCGGCGTGGAGAGCGAGGCGGACTTCATCAGCGCCATCCGGGCCAAGCGCACGGCCGGCAAGAAGGTGCTGCTGTCCATCGGCGGCGCGAACGGCCAGGTCCAGCTCACCACGACCGCGGCCCGGGACAAGTTCGTCAGCTCGGTCAGCGCGATCATCGACAAGTACGGCCTGGACGGCGTCGACATCGACTTCGAGGGCCACTCGCTGTCGCTGAACACCGGTGACACCGACTTCAAGAACCCGACGACGCCGGTCATCGTCAACCTGATCGCCGCGCTGAAGTCCCTGAAGGCCCGCTACGGCGCGAACTTCGTGCTGACCATGGCCCCGGAGACGTTCTTCGTGCAGCTCGGCTACCAGTACTACGGCTCCGGGCCGTGGGGCGGGCAGGACCCGCGCGCGGGCTCGTACCTGCCGGTGATCTATGCGATGCGCAACGACCTGACGGTGCTGCACGTGCAGGACTACAACAGCGGCTCGATCATGGGCCTGGACAACCAGTACCACAGCATGGGCGGGGCCGACTTCCACATCGCGATGACCGACATGATGCTGGCCGGCTTCCCGGTGGCCGGCAACACGGCCAACATGTTCCCGGCCCTGCGCGAGGACCAGGTCGCCTTCGGCGCACCGTCATCGGTGAGCGCGGGCAACGGCTATGTCGCCCCGGCGGGGGTCCAGCAGGCGGTGACCTGCCTGGTCAAGGGCAGCAACTGCGGAGGGTACGCGGTCCGCAGCGGCACCAACCCGAACTTCCGGGGCCTGATGACCTGGTCGATCAACTGGGACAAGTTCTACAACTGGGAGTTCCGTACCAACCACGAGGGCTTCCTCAACGGGCTGGGCTGATCCCTCTGCTTGCCGGGGGCGGTGGTCAGAAACCTGATCGCCGCCCCCCTTCACGCGATGGCGTTGTGGACGGCGACGCGATGAGTGTCGGGATTGGACCAGGACCAGTTGGGGTGGGCGCGGTTGGTCAGCAGCACCACGACCGTCTTGCGGGCCGGGCTGACCAGCAGCGAGGTGCCGGTGAAGCCGGTGTGGCCGTACGTGGTGGGTGCCGCGAGCTTGCCCATGAACCAGGGCTGGTTCATCTCGAAGCCCAGCCCGTGGTCGGCGCTGCGGCCGGGGCGGTCGGCGTCGACGGCCTTCTTGCCCTTGTTGACGTTGGTCAGGGCGGTCTTGAGGATGTCGGCGGACAGCAGGCGTCTGCCGTTGTGGGTGCCGCCGTTGAGCAGCAGCTGGCCGATGACGGCGACATCTTTCGCGGTGCCGAAGACGCCGGCGTGCCCGGCCACCCCGCCGAGATGGTTGCAGACGTCATCGTGGACGGTGCCGCGCAGCAGGCCCCGGGACGAGCGGGCGTCGGTGG
Organism: Actinoplanes sp. NPDC048791; assembly: GCF_040650095.1. NCBI lineage: Bacteria > Bacillati > Actinomycetota > Actinomycetes > Micromonosporales > Micromonosporaceae > Actinoplanes > Actinoplanes sp. NPDC048791. The sequence goes on from NZ_JBEZGQ010000248.1 coordinate 5,823, forward strand.
CGACGAGCCGCTTCTTGTCGGAGACCCATTTCAGGGGCTGGAAGCCGGTGTCCTTGAGGCCGAGCGGGGTGAGCAGGTTGTCACGCAGGGCCTTGTCGAGGCTTTTGCCGGTGAGCTTCTCGACCAGCCGGCCCAGCAGCATCAGCCCGACGCTGGAGTAGCGGAAGGTGGTGCCGGGCACGCCGCCCTTGACCAGCGGGGTGGTGAGCACGGCTTTCCAGCGGGCGGCGTTGTCGGGCAGGCCGGTGACCTTCGCGCCGACGGGCAGGGCGCTGGTGTGGGCCAGCAGCATCGCGATGGTGATCGTGCCCTTGCCGGTGCCGGTGAACTCAGGTAGGTACTTGCGCAGCGGCGCGTTGAGGTCGATCTTGCCCTGGTCGGCCAGTCGCAGCACGAGCAGCGCGGTGTAGACCTTGGTCAGCGAGGCCAGGTCGAAGATCGCGTCGGGTTTCATGACGACGCGTTTGCCGGCGGGCAGCTCGACCGGGCCGGCTTTGTAGCGCAGGGCGTGCCCGACGGCGGTGTGCAGGGTGGTCTTGCCGTCGACCATGACCAGCGCGACGGCGCCCGCGTAGCCGGGGTGCTTCGGGTTGTCCGAGGTCGGCTTCAGATACTTCGTCAGTGCGTTCTGCACGCGGGCCGCGTACGGCGGCGGCGCGGCAGCGCGGGTCTGCGCCGGGGTGGGCCTGATCGCGGCCGAGGTCTTCGACGGGGCGACGGAAACCTGATCGGCCACGGGCACCGCGCCCGGCTCGTTCCAGCTGGGCCCGCCCGCCTTCCCACACCCGGCAAGCGTGGCCGCGGCAGCGGCGAAACCACCCCCGAGCAGGGACCGACGACGAATATCCACGCCGCCGATGATGGCACGCCGGGACCGCCCGCATGTACCCCGCTTGGTCTTGCCAGCACGCAGCTGTCATCGGCGGTAGCGACGGCCGGTGCCATGCAACCAGGCACGATATCGCCTTGAACTTGCCCTTGATCTTGTCCTTCAGTCTGCTCACCTCCCCGCTACCCTGGGCCGATGAACACCCCGGTCGCTTTTGTCCTCGGGGGCGGTGGCGTGCTCGGCGCCGTGCAGGTGGGCATGCTGCGCGCTCTCTTCCGGGCGGGCTACCGGCCCGACGTCGTCGTCGGCACCTCCATCGGCGCGGTCAACGGTGCGCTGGTCGCCGCCGACCCCACCGAGGCGGTCACCGAACGCCTGGTCCGGCTGTGGTCGTCGCCCGAGGCCGCCGAGGTGTACGGCGACTCCCTCGCCCGTCAGCTCCGCCGCTTCGCCGCCCGCACCCACCTGCACTCGCCGCTGCCGTTGCGCCGCCTGCTCACCAGTGAGCTGGGCGAGCAGTCCACGTTCGCCGACCTCAAGGTGCCGTTCCGGTGTTGCGCGGCCAGCATCGAACGCGCGGCCGAGCACTGGTTCGACAGCGGCCCGCTGGTCGACGCCGTGCTGGCCTCGTCGTCGGTGCCCGGGCTGCTGCCGCCGATGGAGATCGACGGGGAGCACTTCGTCGACGGCGGCATCGTCAACTCGATCCCGATCGGGGAGGCCGTGCGAGTCGGCGCCAAGCGGATCTTCGTGTTGCAGGTCGGGCGGATCGAGCGGCCGCTGGTGGTGCCGAAGCGGCCGTGGGAGGTGGCCCAGGTGGCGTTCGAGATCGCCCGGCGGCACCGCTTCGCCCGCGATGTTGCATCGCTGCCCGACGATGTACGGGTGCATGTCCTGCCGACCGGCGGAGGCGACAGCCGCGACGACTCGCCGTGGGCGTACCGCGACATGGCGGCCGCGGGTCGCCGGATCAGCCGCGCCTACACCGCCTCGCGCCGCTACCTCGCCGCCAACGTGACCCCCGCCTCAGCCGACGGTTCGTGATGCTGCCCCCTGTCTGGGTCCGCCGGCTGGTCATCGCCCCGGCCGTGGTCGTGCTGTCCGTCGCGCTGCTGGCCACGCTGCCGGTGTGGCTGATCCTGGCCCTGGCCGCCTCGCCGCTGGTGCCCGGGCATCTGCGGGTGCCGCGGCTGGTGTTCCTGGCCATCGCCTACCTGATCTGGGACGCGGCCGCGCTGGTGTGCCTGGCCGCGCTCTGGCTGGCGTCGGGTTTCGGGTGGAAGATCCGCAATCCCACCTTCCAGCGCGCCCACTACGTGCTCACCGGCTGGTTCCTCGACGTGCTGTTCTGGCTGGCCCGCTGGTCGCTGCACCTGAGCATCGACGTGGTCGGCACCGACCCGGACACCGGGATGCCGGGGCGCCCGGAGGTCGTGGTGAGCCGGCACGCCGGGCCGGGCGACTCGTTCGTCCTCATCCACGGCCTGGTCAACTGGTTCGACCGGGAGCCGCGGATCGTGCTCAAGGCGACCCTGCAGTGGGACCCGGCGGTCGACATCCTGCTCAACCGCCTGCCGAACAGGTTCATCTCGCCTGGCCACACCCGTACGGCGTCGCTGGAGCAGGAGATCAGCGACCTGGCGACCGGGCTGGACGACAACGACGCGTTCGTGATCTTCCCGGAGGGCGGCAACTTCACCCCGCGCCGGCGCATCAGGGCGATCGCGTTCCTGCGGGCCAAGGGCATGGAGGACATGGCGGTCAAGGCCGAGGGGCTGCGCCACGTGCTGCCGCCCAAGCCGGGCGGGTTGTTCACCGCGATCGACGCCGCCCCGGACGCGGGGGTCATCTTCGTGGCGCACACCGGGCTGGACCGGATGATCACCGTCCGGGACCTGTGGCGTGAGCTGCCGATGGACAAGCAGCTGGTGATGCGGTTCTGGAGCGTGCCGCCGGAGGAGGTGCCGGCCGGCGAGGAGGAACGGGTGGCCTGGCTCTACGAGTGGTGGGCCCGCATCGACGCCTGGATCGAGGAGAACCGCCCGCAGCCGCGCCCGCTGGGCACCGACTGGTCCGCCCGGCGCACGCCGGCCGCTTAGCCCTGAGCTGCAGAAGGCCCGGACGCAACCAGCGTCCGGGCCTCCTCGTCGATCGGTGCCGGTCAGCCTCCCAGGCTGGTGTACAGGCTGTCCGGGGCCTCGGTGGTCTCCCCGGCGGCCGGCTTCTGCGCCTCGACCTTGATGCCGTAGTCGGTGTAGAGCACCTCGAGCGGCTGGGCCTGCTGGCCGTTGACCGCCGGGAGCTGGATCGTCAGCGCCGACAGCCGGCCCTGCTCGTCCAGGCCAGCGGTGAACGGCACCTTCTGCGCCTGCGCGCCCCAGGTCTTGACCAGCGTCTGGTCCACGCCCGCCACGCCGGCCGCCTTGGTCAGATCAAGCGTGCCCTTGTAGCTGCGGGCGTCGACCTGCTGCACGTCGGTGGTCGAGGTGAGCAGCTGCGCGGTGTTGGCCGGGTCGATCTGGCCCGGGCGCAGGCCCACGTTGGCGCCCTCGGGCAGCCGGGAGACGTCCACGTGGGTCCAGGTGGTGCCCTTGGTGACGCCCGGGACCTTCACGTAGAGGTCCTGGCCGACCAGCAGGGTCTGCACCTTGACCTCGGTGTTGGGCCCGGTGACGGTGAGGTCGGCGGTGCCGGTGCCGTTCGGGGCGTCCATCAGGCCGGTCAGCTTGAGACCGGGACCCGAGGTCATGGTGACCTTGAAGCTGGTGGTGCCCAGCGTGGCGGTGGCCGTGGCCAGTGCGGCGGCGGCCGTCGCGTCGGGGCTGGCCGCGACGGCGGACGCGCTGGGGGTGTCCGTCACCGGGGCGCTGGCGCCCGGGGTGCCGTCGCTGTCAGCCGTGCAGCCGGTCATCGCGAAAGCGACCGCGGCCATCGATGCGAGGCCGAGTCCGGCGAGTCGTGGCGTCCGCATGTCGGTCCTTTCCTGCCCTGCCGCGCGTCCGGGGGTGACGAACGGTCGGGGGGTGGATTGCC
>NZ_JBEZGQ010000249.1:0-9681 GCF_040650095.1 Actinoplanes sp. NPDC048791
CGCGCCGGCGCCGGAACGCCTCGCCCAGCGCGGCCACCGACGGCAGCCGGTCGCCCGCCGCGCTGTCCACGACGTGACCCACCCAGCCCTCGATCAGCGCGAGCGCCGTCTCCAGCCGGGCCAGGGACGCCTTTTGCTGCGGCGTGTCCTCGGGCGTGAAGATGCCCTCGAGCGCCATCTGCTGCATCGACTCCGGGTCGGACGGGTCGACGCGGCTCATCGCCTCTTCGATCGCCTCGCGGTTGACCGTGATGCCGTTCGCGTAGGTCTCGACCGCGTTCAGGACGTGCGCGCGCAGCCACGGGACGTGCTGGAACAGCCGCTGGTGGGCTGCCTCGCGGAGCGCCACGTACAGCCGGACCTGGTCCTCCGGCAGCTCCAGGCCGTCGCCGTAGGTCTTGATGTTGGCCGGGACCAGCGCCGCGGTGCCGGCCGGGCCGAGTGGCAGGCCGATGTCGCCGGCCGAGAGGACCTCGGCCGCGAGCTGGCCGAGCGCCTGGCCGAGCTGGCCGCCGAACAGGGCGCCGCCGAGGGTCGCCACCATCGACTGCATCGGGCCGAGCTGGGCGCGGGCCTCCTCGGGGACCAGGTCACCCATGGCGCCCACCATGCGGCCCGCGATCGGGTCGCACAGCTTCTTCCACACTTCGAGGGTGTTGTAGACCCACTCGTTTCTGTTCCACGCGGTGGCGTCGCGGATGCCGGAGGGCAGCGCGGACGCGGGGTCGAGCCACAGGTCGGCGAGGCGCAGGGCCTCGGCGACGGCATTGTGCTCGTACATGTTCACCGCGGGATCGCCGGTGGCGCTCAGCTGGCTGGCCGCCACTTGGCGGGCCAGATCCCAGTTGACCGGGCCACTGCCGGGCGCGGCGAACATCTGCTGCAGCTGAATCATGAACTGCTGCATCTGCTGCGGGTCGGAGGGGTCGGGCGGCTGGGCGCCCGGCAGGCTGAAGCCGAACGGGATATCAGGCACACCCCAACCGTACGCGCGTCAGGGCCCCTGGTGAGCAATGCCGGTGTCAGCTCAGAGAGAACTCAGGGTCGGTTGGTACGGTCACGCGCATGAGACGTCGCGGTGTCACGGTCATCCTCGGCGCCCTGATCACCGCACTGCTGGCAGTTGGTGTCATGGCCTTCCCCCTGCCCTACGTCGTGCTGAAGCCGGGGCCGACCGTCAACACGCTCGGTTCGGACAACGGCAAAGAGGTCATCCAGGTGACGAAGGCGGACACCTCGACCTCTGCGGGTCAGCTCCGGCTGACCACCGTAGGGGTCCAGCCGAGCGTGGAGCTGGTCTGGGCGATCCGCGGCTGGTTCAGCGACGAGCAGGCCGTCGTGCCGCGTGACCTGATCTACCCGCCGGACCAGAGTGAGCAGCAGGTCGAGGAGCAGAACGCCGAGGAGTTCAAGTCGTCGCAGTACAGCGCGGTGACCGTGGCGCTGCGCGAGCTCGGCTACCCGGTGCAGACCTTCGTCACCGAGGTGACCAAGGACGGACCGTCGGTCGGCGTGTTGCAGAAGGACGACGTCATCACGACCGTCGACGGCACTCCGGTGACCAGCCCCGACAAGCTGACCCAGCTGGTGCAGGCCAAGCCGGCCGGCACGGCGCTGACGGTCGGTTACACCCGCGCCGGCAAGGCCGCCACCGCCAGCATCAAGACCAAGGCTGCCGCGGGCAGCAACACCCCGCGCATCGGCGTGGCCATCGACAAGAAGCAGCCGCACCCGTTCACCGTCGAGATCGACCTGGACGAGATCGGCGGGCCCAGTGCCGGGCTGATGTTCACCCTGGGCATCATCGACAAGCTGCGGCCGGCCGATCTGACCGGCGGCAAGATCATCGCGGGTACGGGCACCATCGACGACGAGGGCAACGTGGGCCCGATCGGCGGCATCCCGCAGAAGCTGGTCGGCGCGAAGGACGCGGGCGCCAAGCTCTTCCTGGTGCCCGCCGACAACTGCGCCGAGGCGATGCGCAACGCTGTGCCCGGTCTGACCATGGCGGAGGTGGCCACGGTGGACGACGCCCTGACCGCCCTGCAGACCTTCACCTCTGGCGGCGCGCCGAAACCCTGCCCCGTGAAGTAACAATCGGCGCACCTGCCCCGGACGGAACAACGCAACACCGTAATGTGAAATACCGGTCCGACTTTGTGGGGTTCACGTTGGTCATGCGTAACAGTCCTCTACCGAGGATGAGCCGGCGCGGTCGCGTGACCGTCGGCGTCCTCGTCGGGGTCTTCCTTCTTTTCACGCTGCTCGGCTGGGGCATCGACGCGTACACCGATTACCTGTGGTACGACGAGGTCGACTTCACGGGTGTGTTCACCGGCGTACTGGTGACCCGGCTGCTGCTCTTCCTGGCCATCGGACTTCTGATGGCGCTGGTGATCGCAGCGAACCTCTACCTGGCCTACCGGCTCCGGCCGCTGCTGCGGCCGCACTCGGCCGAGCAGGCCACCCTCGAGCGCTACCGGATGGTGATCCAGCCGCGGCTCGGCACCTGGATCACGATCATCGCGGTGGTGATCGGCTTCTTCGCCGGCCTGTCCGCGCAGAGCCGCTGGAAGGACTGGATGCTCTTCCAGAACTCCCAGCCGTTCGGCGTGCGGGACCCCGAGCACAACGTGGACGTCGGCTTCTACATCTTCGAGTACCCGCTCTGGCGGTACGTGCTCGGCGTCGGCTTCACCACGATCGTGCTGTCGGTGCTGGGCGCGCTGGCCGTGCACTACATCTTCGGCGGGGTGCGCCTGCAGGGCGTCGGCGACCGGATGACCGCGGCGGCGCGGGCCCACCTGACCACCCTGGTGGCGTTCTTCGTGCTGCTCAAGGCGGTCGCGTACATCCTGGACCAGCGGGCGTTGCTGCTGGAGCAGCACGTCTCACCCGGCCTGTACGGCGCCGGCTACACCGACGTCAACGCGTTGCTGCCGGCCAAGGAGATCCTGGCCTACATCTCGATCGTGGTGGCCATCGCGATCGTCGTGTTCTCCAACGCGGTGATGCGAAATCTGGTCTGGCCCGGCGTCTCGCTGGCGCTGCTGGCCATCTCCGCGGTGGCGATCGGCGGCATCTACCCGCTGGCGGTGCAGAACTTCCAGGTCAAGCCGAGCCTGGCGGACAAGGAGGCGCCGTACATCGCCCGGTCGATCGAGGCCACCAGGGCGGCGTTCGGGATCGCCGGCACGGAGATCCGGCCGTACGCGGCGTCCACCACGGTGCCGCCGGCGACGCTGGCGTCCGACACCAGCGCGCAGAACGTACGGCTGATCGACCCGCAACTGGTCTCCGAGGCCTACACCCAGCAGCAGCAGGTCCGGGGTTTCTACGACTTCGGCCCCAAGCTGGACGTGGACCGCTACACGCTGACCAACAACAAGCCGCAGGACTACGTGGTCGGCGTCCGCGAGATCAACGACAACGCGCTGACCACCCAGCAGCAGAACTGGCTGAACCGGCACACGGTCTTCACCCACGGGTACGGCATGGTGGCGGCCCCCGCCAACCAGGTCGTCTGTGGCGGCCTGCCGTATTTCGTCTCCGGCTTCCTCGGCGACGACCAGCAGCCGGGCTGCGCCTCGGGCTCCGAGGAGATCAAGGTCGACCAGCCCCGGGTGTACTTCGGTGAGCAGTCGACCGAGTACGCCATCGTCGGGCAGGCGGACGCGAACAAGAAGACCGAGTTCGACCGTCCGCAGCCCGACAACAACAACGCCGAGGAGCGCTACACCTACGAGGGCACCGGCGGCGTGCCGATCGGGTCCTTCTTCCGCCGGCTGGTCTTCGCGATCAAGAACACCGAGAGCAACTTCCTGCTCTCCGACGCGGTCAACAAGGACTCCCGGCTGATGTACGTGCGTGACCCCCGCTCCCGCGTGGAGAAGGTCGCGCCGTTCCTGACCATCGACGGCGACCCGTACCCGGCCGTGGTCGACGGGCGGATCAAGTGGATCCTCGACGGGTACACGACCGCGGCGACGTACCCGTACGCGCAGCGGATCAACCTGCAGGAGGAGACGACCGACGAGCTCACCAACCGGGGCACGGTCGCGCTCGCCCGGGACAACATCAACTACATGCGCAACTCGGTGAAGGCGACCGTCGACGCGTACGACGGCACGGTCACCCTGTACGAGTTCGACGAGCAGGACCCCGTCCTCAAGGCCTGGAACAAGGCGTTCGGCGGCAAGCTGATCACCCCCAAGGCGCAGACGCCGGCCTCGCTCGCCGCGCACTTCCGCTACCCGGCGGACATGTTCAAGGTCCAGCGCAACCTGCTGGCCCGGTTCCACGTCACGCAGCCGGCCGAGTACTTCAGCGGCCAGGACTTCTGGCAGGTACCGAACGTGCCCGACGACCCGGACAGCGGCGTCAAGCAGCCGCCGTTCTACCTGAACGTGCAACTGCCCGGGCAGGACAGCACCCGCTTCCAGCTCACCTCGGCGGTCACCCCGAACAACCGGGACAACCTGGCGGCGCTGATCTCCGGGTCGTACGTCGACAACAAACCCCGGCTGGAAGTCCTGGAACTACCGGACCAGACAGCGATCCAGGGCCCGGTCCAGGTGCACCAACGCATGACCAACAACGCGACGGTGCGTTCGGAACTGACCCTGCTGTCCAACAGCAACCAGTCCCAGGTGCTGTTCGGCAACCTGATCTCGCTACCGGTCGGCGACGGCATGCTGTACGTCGAGCCGGTGTACGTGAAGAGCGGGCAACAGGACGCCGTACCGCTGCTCCAGAAGGTCCTGATGTCCTACGGCGACGGCGGCACGTACGTGGTGCTGGCCAACAACCTCAAGGACGGCCTGGACAAGCTGGTCGCCCAGGGCAAGAGCAACCAGCCCCCGACGAACACGCCGCCGACCAACAACCAGCCCCCGAACACGGGCAACGGGCAGCCGCCGGTGCTGCCCGGCCAGCTGGCCCAGGCGGCGGCCGCCCTGGACAAGGCCATCGCGGACGTCAAGACGGCCCAGGCATCCGGCGACTTCGTCCGGTACGGCCAGGCCCTGCAAGCCCTGGACACGGCGATGACCAACTTCCAGAACGCGCAGAAGGCAGCGGGCACGCCGACCACGGGACCCTCGGTCTCGCCGTCGACGCCACCGTCCGGCGCACCATCGGCGCCGGCCCCGACACCAAGCGGCTGACCAGGTGACATGATGCGCGGCGCGCCGGGTTACCGGCGGGCCGCGCGCATGTGTGGGGCAGGTTACGGGGGGTCGTTTTGCATGTCGGTCGGGGCGCAGGCTAGGGTTGAGCTACCGACGCGGGGTGGAGCAGCTCGGTAGCTCGCTGGGCTCATAACCCAGAGGTCGCAGGTTCAAATCCTGTCCCCGCTACGAGTCTGGGAGTCCCTCATCCGCATACAGCGCGGATGGGGGACTCTTTCGCATGTCTGCCTGGGGGGCCGAGCCCCCCAGACCCCCACGGTGCGGTTGTTGCTGGGCGTGCTCCGGTGCGGCTTTTCTGGGGCCTTGCCCCTAGACCCCCGCTTAACCAGGTGTTCGCCCATGCGTGGCGCCTTGTTGGATGCGGTCGAGTGCAGGCTGCGCGGCTGGCCTTGCGCCGACCGGCGGGGCCGTCGCAGCGCGACAGCAGTTTCGGGACGGCCTTGTGCTGGATTTTGCTGCCGAGAGCTCGTTCCAACGCGGGGTGAATCTGGGTGAGTAGGGCGCGGATGCGGTTGGTCAGTCGGGTGGCTTCGCCGGCCAGGTCGTTGTCGAAGCCGACGGGGGCCTCCAGCTCGGCGAGGGGCTCGTCGTCGACGTCGACGCGGCGTGTGCGGCATGGCGGCGGCGTCGGCGGTCGCTGAGGCGGCGTCGACTGCCGGCAGTCATGTTACGGAGAGGGGCTAGTGCAGGGTTTTGCGGATGTGTTCCGCGATCGCCTCTCGGCCGGCTTTGGCTTCCGGTACGGGCAGCAGCGGGTAGACGTGGATTGCGTCTGGTTCTTCGTGGTACGTGAGCGGGGTGCCCGGGGCCACGCGGTCCCTCAGAGCTCGGCAGTCCGGCAGGGTGATGTCGCGGGTGCCCACCAGGACCTGGATCGGCGGTAGGTCGTCCAGGCGGCCGTACAGAGGGCTCAGGCGGGGGTCTGTCAGCGGGACGTCGCCCGCCCAGGAGGCGGCGATCGGGTGGAGGCCGGCTCGGGTCAGCCAGGGGTCGGTGCGTTCCACTGCCGGGATGTCGGGGTTGGACATGGTCAGGTCCAGCCAGGGGGCGATCGTGGTCAGGCCGGCCACCGGGCGTCGCGGGTCGTCGGTGAATGCCTGGGCGGCCAGCAGGGCCAGGCCGCCGCCGGCTGAGTCGCCGGCCAGGTAGCAGTGGCGGCCTTCCCGGGACAGGTCCTTGATCAGAGTGGTGACCAGGTTCAGGGCTTCCAGGGCGTGGTGCCGCGGGGCCAGTCCGTAGATCGGGACGTGGACGTCGTGGCCGGTCTGTTCGGCCAGGTGGGCCACCAGCGCCCAGTGCTCGCGGACGATCTCGCTGGTGTACGCGCCGCCGTGCAGGTAGATCACGGCGTGTTCGGACGGGCCGGTGGCGGCTCGGCGGGAGCGCACCACGTACACGTCGTGGTTGTTGACCGTGCGGTGGGCCACGACGCAGCGCTTGCGGATCCCGGGTGGTGGGGCCGACGGGCCCTTCTTCTTGGCCAGCACCGCGCGGCCGGCCGCCTCGGTGGCGAATCTGCGCTTGTAGGCGACGCGGACGAATGCCGCTACGCCCTTCATCTGCCAGCTCGACAAACCGACTCCCAAAAAAGGCTCTCATGCGAAACGGCCCGCCAGATGATCTCTGACGGGCCGTTCTGCTTTGTAGCGGGGACAGGATTTGAACCTGCGACCTCTGGGTTATGAGCCCAGCGAGCTACCGAGCTGCTCCACCCCGCGTCGGCTTCATAAAGCTAGCACGGGGCCGGCCGTCAGCCTTCCTCGGGGCTGACCGAACGCCACACGTGCTGGGCCCAGGGCAGGTCGGCCGGGTCGTCGAAGACGCAGACCAGGTGCAGGACGTCGCCCGGGACCGCGACGTAGCCGTGCAGGTTGTGCAGGATGCGACCGTCGCCCAGGGCGGGGCGCCAGAACGCGTACCGGTGGGTCTCGTCCTTGATCTCGGTGAGCTCGCCGTCGCGGTCCCGGGGCGCGTCCGCGGTGAGGTCGCGGATCACGTCGGCCGGCGGCGAGTCGGCGGGCGTGCCCAGCGGGTCGAGGTGCACCGTGCGGCCGGGGCCGGTGAAGTAGATCCGGTCCTCGTGCCGCCGCAGCTCCAGGCCCGCTGAGCGGTCCAGCGACCAGCGGGTGGTGATCCGCTGCCGGACCGGGGTCGGCAGCGCGTACGTGAGCCGGCTCAGCACGTCGTCGCGGTCCCACTCGTCGTGCAGGATCCGGTGCATCAGGGTGCCCTCGTCGGCGACCAGGTACGGGATCGAATCCGGCTCGCGCACCTCGGCCCGGGCCGGCGCGCCCAGCATCTCCGCCCACGGCTGTACGGCGTTCGCCACCGTCCCCTCGAGGCGCAGGTCCGCGTACTCCGGGGCCTCCCAGATCTCGCTCGCGTGCCGCAGCATCGGCGCCGGGACCCGCAGCCACACCGAGTATTCGAGGGTGCCGCCGCCGGTCAGGCGGACCGGCATCAGGCAGCGGACGAACGCGCCGATGCCCTCGGCCGCCCGCAGGTGTTCGTTGCCCCAGGTCGCCTCGCGTTCCGGTGGGGTGAGCGCGAGCATCGGGTCCGGCCAGGTGGAGCGGACCGCGAAGTCGACCGGGGACAGGGCTCCCCCGCAGCAGGGGCAGTCGGGCAGATGATCAGGCACTCGGGCACCCTACCCAGCACGACGGCCCTCCGGCGGGGAAGCCGGAGGGCCGTCAGCGCGTACGGGGGTTCAGCAGTAGGTCTGGTTCTTGTTGCTGGTCCACCGGCAGGAGTCGATCGACTTGCCGCTGGGGCTGCGCAGGTACGCCGTGTCGCCGGAGTTGTTCCAGACGTAGCCGGTCCGGTTCCAGTAACGGTGGCCGCTGTCCGGCCGGCCGTTGGTGCCCTTGCCGCTGTGCACGTAGACGGTCTTGCCGGCGCCGAGCTTGTGGTCGGTCGAGACGGTGTAGACGTGCCCGGCGGCGTCGCGGATCGTCCAGCCCTTGAGGTTGACCGTCTTGCCGGTGCGGTTGGTCAGCCGGACGTACTCGGCGTTGAGGCTGGTGTTGCTGCCGTTGTCGGTGCCCGGCGAGTTGTAGACGATCTTGGTGAACTGCACGTCGCCGGCCTTGGGTGCGGGCGTCGAGGGCGTGCTCGGGGTGGTCGGTTTCGGCGTGGTGGGAGTCGGGGTGGGCGTGGTCGGGGTGGACCCGCCGCCGCTGCCGCTTCCGCTGCCGACGTTCAGTGTCACCGTCTCGGTGCGCCCGGCCAGCAGGTTGTTGTCGGGCTCGGCGTCGATCACCGCGCGGTACGACTTGGTCCCGGTGCCCTGACCGGTCAGCGTCGTCGTGTAGACCGAGGCGTCGCCGACGGTCTGGCCGCCCGCGATGTCCGTCCAGGTGCCGTCGTTGTTGCGCTGGATGTGCACCGCCAGGCCCGGCTGGGTCGGGTTGGCCGACACGGTGACGTCGACGGTGCCGTTCGAGGCGCTCATCGTCATGGTCGGCACGATGCCCATCGCCACCGAGATGCGGCTGGACGCGACGCCGTTGGCCACGACGTAGAAGCGGAAGCCGGAGTCCAGGATGCGGCTCAGCTGGTACGTGCCCGAGCCGGAGGCGATCGTCGACACGTAGCCGCCGTGGTCGTAGTCCGGCGACTGGTAGAAGTCGTTGAAGACGTACGCCGATTCGTAGAGCTCCACCGTTGAGCCCGCGGGCGCCGTACCGGTGATGGTGATGGGGCCGTAGCCGGTGCGGCTGGCCGGTGCCGAGATCGTCGGCGCCGCGTCGGCGGCGCTCGCGGGGGCGGCCAGGCCGAGGGCGGCGACGCAGCCGATCGCGGTCATGACCGCCGTCTTCCGTGCACGCATCAGCAAGTTCTCCTCGTAGCTGTGGGGATTTACGCAGCGTAGTGAAGATGACAAAGCGTAGTCACCCGTACGGACGGACGGGGTTATCACCTGGACGTATGAGCGAGATGGCAACTCTGAGTTACTTTCGGTCAAGTGGCGCAGTGACGACAGGTAACCGCCATGTCGGACTCGGCGGCCGAAAGGCGGCTCGGTATACGGTCGGAGCCGTGTTGACCCCTGAGCAGCTGCGAGCGGACTGCGGACAGTGCGCCGGCCTGTGCTGCGTCGCGCCGGCCTTCGCCAAGTCGTCCGACTTCGCCATCAACAAGCCGGCCGGCAAACCGTGCCCGAATCTGGCCGACGACTTCCGCTGCGGCATCCACGACCGGCTCCCCGAGCGCGGTTTCCCCGGCTGCGTCGTCTTCGACTGCTTCGGCGCCGGCCAGCAGGTCACCCAGGTGACCTTCGGCGGCCGCGAGTGGCGCGGCACGCCCGGCATCGCCGGGCAGATGTTCGCCGTGCTGCCGGTCATGCGCCAGCTGCACGAGCTGCTCTGGTACGTGACCAAGGCGCTCGAGCTCACAGCGGCGCGCCGGCTGCACCCGGAACTGCGCACGGCTCTCGACGAGACCACGGCGCTCACCACCGGCGCACCGCAGGAGCTGCTCGCGCTGGACG
>NZ_JBEZGQ010000250.1:0-9672 GCF_040650095.1 Actinoplanes sp. NPDC048791
CTAATCAAAACAATTTTTTCTGCCATAGTTCCAAATTTCGGCGTGCGCGGCGGCCGCGGCCGGCCCCCGCCGCCCCCGGCGGCCGGTTCAGGAACGTTTCACGTTCTGCACGTCGATCCGGTGGTCCGCCTGGGCCGCCATCGGCTGGCGCACCTCCACCGTCACGTTGTACTCGCCGATCATCGGTACCTGGGACACCGCCTGGTACGTACCCGGCGACCCGGACACCTCCGCCATCACGATCGGCCCCTGCCGGTGTGACAGCGGCATCGCCACCATGTCGGTGTACGCGACGACCTGGCCCTTGGTGATCGGGCTGTACGAGCCCGGCGCGCTGACCCGGGCGTCGATCCGGATCTGCAGGTCACCGAGGTGCTCGGCCGCCACGTCGATGGAGGCCTGCGGCTGCTTGCCGTTTCCCGCCGCGGCGGCGTGTGATGCGGCCGGCGCCGCTGCCGGAGGAGCCGCCTGCGGACGGGTCACCAGGAAGCCGACCACGCCGAGGGCCAGCGCCACCGTCATGCCCACGCAGATGCCCAGCAGCAGTCCCTGCCGGAACGGCGAGGGCACACCCGGCCGCCGCGACGGGCCCCGGGGGGCCCGGGCGCGCTTCGGTGCGCGCTCGGGCCGGCCCAGCATCTCGTCGGAGAGACGGAACTTGCTCACCTTGGTGCTCACCGTGGCCCCTCCGCCGCCCTGGCCGTCGAGATCGGATGATCAGGCAGGGCGATCAGGCCGGTCCGGGCCGTGGCGTGCACCCGGAACAGCCCCCACTGCCCGCCGGTCAGGTGCCGGGCCAGGGTGTTGGAGCGGTAGAGGTAGTCGCCCGCCGCGGCCCGGCGGCCACCGGCACCGCCCAGCACAGCCGGGTCGAGCACGACGTCGTAGCCGACGCCCGGGTTGAACTGGCCCTGACTCGCCGCCACCTGGGACTGCGGGTCGTTGGGCGAGCGCCGCCACACGTGGTCGTACAGGGTGAAGCTGGTCGATCGGGGCTTGCCGACCGCCTGCGCCACCCGGAAGACCGTCTTGTCCCCCGCATACGCCTCGAACAGCGGGGTGGACGGGTCACCGTGCACCGTCGAGCTCAGGATGTTGGTGATGTTCTGATCGTTGGCATAACGGTGCGCCCACGCCTCGTTGCGGTAGTTCACCGCCACCTCGCCCTGGTCCTCCGGGTCGTCGGCCTCCCGGCTCGGGGTCTTGACCAGGTCGAAGTTGTCCGGCACCGGCTGGTCGTCGGCGGGGTCGGCGTTGGTGTCCTTGCGGAACAACGCCAGGTCGCTGTTGAGCAGCACGATGTTCTCCCGGAAGTCGGCCTGGCCGGGGTTGCTGATCACCGCGCTGGTGCCGCTGGTCAGCGGCTGGCCGTTGGCCGGGTTGAGGTACGTCGACCCGGCCGGTTCGATCACGAGCGCACCGAACAGGCCGTGCTGGAGGTGGCTCTGCACGTCGGCCCGGTCCTGCAGCAGGGCCATGCCGGTCATGTTGGCCGGCGCCTTCCACCGGTACACCAGAGTGCCGCCCGGGGCGACGGTGGTGTCCGGGTTGCCGCCGATGTTCGAGCCGGCCGACCGCTTGTCGTGTTCCAGGAACTGCGGCCGGATCGACGCCCGGGCGCTGACCGGGAACGGCTGGAAGCCCGGCACGTTGTGCTCGTTGCGCGGCGGCTGGTCGATGCAGGCCGGGTACGCCACGACGCCCGTCTTGAAGCCGAGCTGCCCCGGCTCGGTGGCCTCGTGGCAACCGGGTGTCATCTTGGCCGGATCGAGCTGGTTCTTGAACGTGACGTTGAGGCAGTCGCCCGCGTTGGCCCGGATCACCAGGGGTTCCGGTTTCTTGGTGCCGTTGGCCAGCGCCGGCAGGTCCGCCTCGAGCGCGTACATCAGCCCGCGGGGATCGTGGTCGCCGGCGTTGTTGTAGGTGATGTCCTTGTTGATCGCGACGACGGTGAAGTTCTTGACGGTGTCCGCCGTGCCGCACGGGTCGGACATCATCGCGGCCTTCGCGGCTGTGCCGGTGTTGCTCTTCGCGGGCGCGGCGAACTGCGGGCACGGGACCTGGTTGTCCGGCAGTTCATTGATCGGCGCGTCGGCGCCCTTCGGCGGATTCTTGCAGCCGTACGAGCGCAACAGCCCCCACGCACCGAGGAAGAAGTCGTCGGTGCCGCTGTAGTTGTAGAGATAGTCGTGATAGTTGAGCGTCGCGTTCTCGGACACCTGGTCGTCGAGCGGCACCGTCGCCTCGAAGTACTCCAGCATGCCTATGTGCTGGGCCTGGACGACGTTCGACTGTGGATCCTTGGGTTCGAATTTCCATCTGAAGCGGTCCAGGTTGAAGCCGTGCGACTCCTCCTGGGACAGCTGGAACAGGTTGAACTTCACCTTGTCGCCGGTGAAGGCCTGGAGTAACGGCGTGAACGGATCACCGTGCACCCCGGAGTCGAACAGGTTCGCCGGATCGCTGTTTCTTCGGCCCTCGAACGGTTCGAGCCGATAGTTGACGCCCATCACGCCGGCGTCGTCGGTGCTGGACGGGAACTTGGCCGGAAAGATCGGCACTCCGTCCGGGGTGATCACCCGATCGTCGTTGGAAGTCGCGGCGCTGGCCGGTTGGAACATCGGCACGTGGTCCTCGACGAACAACGAGAAGCTGCGGTAGTCCACGCCGTCGGAGACCGTGCCGTTGTAGTCGGTCGCCGTGGTGCAGACCATGTCGAAGACGGTGCCGACGGTCTTGGGCGGTGACGGCGCACAGCCGGCCGGATGGATCGTCGACCCGCCGAACAGCCCGTTGTCCTGGTGCACGTTCGGGAAGAAGTGGTCGTGGAACGAGTTCGTCGCGGTGTTCTCGTGCACGAAGTTGCGGTAGGTGATCGTCTGGTTGATGTCGGCGCCCTGGTCGTAGTTCCAGCCGTTCGCCGCGCCGTCGGAGGACAGCACGTCGAACTGCACCATGTGCTGGTGGATGCCGACCTCATTGGTCTCCTGGGCCCGGTCGAAGACGTTGCCGCCGAACTGCCGGGGTAGCTCATTGGTCAGCTTGTAGACCACGCAGTCACCAACGTTGAGGATCGGCGCGAACGGCTCCGGTTTTCGCCCGCCCAGCACTGCCTGTTTCTCCGACTGCAGGACGTACACCCGCGACTGTGGATTGACCCATTGCAGATCCGGGCTGTACTGCTGGCTGATCTCGATGGCCGCGACGTCGTACGTCTTCACCGGCCGCCCGGCCGGACACGGATTCTGGAAGAAGCCGCCGGCCACCTGCGCGCCCGGATCGGCGGCGGCCTTCTCGGCCGCGGTCGGCGGGAAGACCCCGGCCGTGCCGCGCTCGGGCACGCCCAGCGGCGGCTTCGGCGCCTTGAAACCGAACTTGCCCGGTACGAACAGCGGGAAGCCCGGTGTGGTGGGGTTCGGTGACAACGGCGGATTCGTGCCGGCCACGGCGGGCTGGTAGTCGAAGTCGGCCAGCGGTTCCAGCCGCGGGATCGGCGTGCCGTCCGGGTTCACCCGGGTCCCGTCCTCGCGTTTGTCCAGGGTCCGGTTGAGACCCCACATGCCGGTCGCGAAGTGGGGATACAGGTGGCAGTGGAAGATGATGTCGCCGAAGGTGGCGGCCTTGTCCTTGTGCGCCGAGCCGGCCCCGCCCTGCACCACCAGGCTGTAGTGGCTGCCCGGGGACACGGCCTGCACGTCCAGCACGTTGGTGACCTTGGTCAGGTGGGTGGACTTGCTGATCTCGTCGACCCCGCCCTCGTCCTTGGGGTCGAACATCCACCGGTTGACGTGCCAGTGGAAGGTGTGGGTCTCGAACTCCGCCGGGTGCAGCAGGCGGACCTGAGCCGGCTCCCCGCGGTAGTTGGCGAAGACGAGGTCACCGCCGCCGGGGTCGCCGTACGCCCACGACGACAGCGACGTCTCCTCACCGATGCACCGCTCGGCGTCGAAGCCCTGCCCCGCACGGCCGGCCGCCGAGCAGCCCACCTCCTCGCGGTTGAAGCCGGGCTCGGAGCGGTAGTTGAACCCGAACCACTCCAGCTTGACCGGGATCTCGCCCTGGACCAGCGCGTCGGCGTCGCCGCCACCGAGGTCCGGCAGCGTGCCCGCGGTCAGCTTGGCCAGCTCGGCCGAGGTGGGCTGACGGCACTCGTTGCCGCCCTGCTCGTCGCCGGAGTCGGTACGGCAGAAGCGGGTCAGCACACCCGGCTCGGCCTCCACCTCGTCGTGCATGAACAGCACGTTCTCCCGGAAGTCCTTGTTGTTGGGCAGCTTGATGACCGCCCGGGTGCCGGACGGCAGCGCGCCGCCGGTGCGCCCGTCGACCCAGGTGGCGCCGGCCGGCTCGACCAGGATCGCGCCGAAGGCCCCGAACGAGTGCGAGCCGATGAAGCGGACCTTGCCGTTGCTGTCCACCGGCCGGGTCTGCTGCGAGGACAGGTCGGCGCCGTCCTTGAACTGGAACTCGCCCTCGGTCTGGGCGTACAGCCGGTAGGTGAGGGCCGCGCCCGGCGCCGCCGTGGAGTCGGGGTTGTTGCCGACGACCGAGCCGTCGGAGCCCTTGACGTCGTAGTCGAGGCCGTCGAAGTGCATCGAGGCGTTCGGCGCGGTGGCCGGGTCGAAGTCGTTGTCCGGCACGGTGCCGGCCGGGGCGAACTCGCGCGGCGTCGGCGTCACCGTGCCGGCGGCGCGCAACGTCTCACCGGGCAGCGTGAAGATCGCCGAGTTGCGGACCTGCTGGTTGACCGCGGGCGCCGCCTCGTTCAGCCGGTTGGTGAAGCGCACCTCCACGCACTCGCCCTGGTTGACCCGCAGGGTGAGCGGTTCGATCAGGTCGTTCTCGTTGGCCTTGGCCGGGTTGGCCGCGTCCTTGAAACCGGCCCGCACCTTGGCGATGTTCTCGTCGAGGACGTACATCCGGCCCTCGGGGACGACGTCGCCGAAGCGGTTGAGGAACAGCGGCAGGTTGATCAGCGAGACGTTGAAGGTCCGGGCGGTCTGCCCCGCGACGCAGGGGTTGCCCGGTGACGTGGCCACCGGCGGGGCCGGTAACTGTGCCGCGGTGGCCTGGCTGACCAGCCACACCGCCCCGCCGGTGACGGAGATCCAGATGCCGGCCCCGATGGCCAGGGCGATCCGGTGCGGCAGCGTGCTTCTTCGCCGGCCCCGCAGGAACAGGACGGGTACGGCGGCGGCGAGCAGGAGCAGTGGAATGAGATCCGGATAGGACGCGGTCACGGTGCCTCCCCCGTGCATCGACCACGGGGGCATGCCGAAAAGGGCCGGGCTGACTGCCTCGGCCGGGTAGCGCGCGATGAATCCCCCGTGGTGCTGCGCTACATCGAAGCCGATGATTGTCGAGCCCATAGTCACTGTCAAGGGCCACTTCGGTACTCTGCGTGATCAACATCGCGGTGTCTGGCGCACCGGCCTCCGGGTACGCGAGGATCGCAGCATGCGTGATCTCTCGCGGCGGTGGGCGTGGCTGGGCGTGCTGGTCATCGGGCTGGTCCTCTACGTCATCGTGCTGCGCACCCTGGTACGGACCCAGAACCCCAACTTCATCCCGTCCCTGCTGCTGCTCGGCGCGACCGTGGTGCCGCTGGCCTTCCTGACGTTCGCGCAGGCCCGTACCGGCCACTGGCAGGTGCCGCCGTCGGCCCTCGTGGTGGCGGCCTTCTTCGGCGGCGTCATCGGCGTCGTCGTGGCCGGCACCCTGGAGTACGACGCCCTGCGCGGACTGGGCGCGCTGCCGATGGTGTTCGTCGCGCTCATCGAGGAATCAGCCAAGATGATCGTGCCCATCGTGCTGCTGTTCGCGCTGCTGGCCCGGCACGGCCGCCGGCTGCCGTCGGACGGCCTGGTCATCGGGGTGGCGTCCGGCATGGGCTTCGCCGCGCTGGAGACGATGGGCTACGGCTTCACCGCCCTGCTGTCGTCGCAGGGCAACATCGGCACGGTCCAGGAGACGCTGTTCGTCCGCGGCCTGACCGCCCCGGCCGGGCACACCGCCTGGACCGGGCTGACCTGTGGGGCCCTGTGGGCGCTGGTGGCCAGCCCGTCGGCCAGGAAGCTGCTGGCGTTCATCGCCACCTTCATCGGCGCCGTAGCGATGCACACCGCCTGGGACACCTTCGGCGGCGCCATCGCCTTCGTCATCCTGGCGATCATCAGTCTGGGCTGGCTGTTCCTGGCCCTGCACCGCTACCGGGCCTTCGCGGAGCACAGCACCTGGGCACCCCGCGAGCCACTCACCATCTAGTTGCGCTGGGCCCGGCCGCGTTTCCAGTAGCCCATGAAGGCGACGGAGGCGCGGTCCACGCCCCGCTCGCCGACCAGGTGCCGGCGCAGCGCCACCACCGTGCCCGCCTCGCCCGCCAGCCAGGCGTAGAAGGCGCCCGCGGGTTCCTCCGGCACGTCCCAGACCTCGTCGTCGGCGGCATCCACGGCGACGGGCGGCCCGCACGGTGCCGCGACGTCCAGATGGGCCCGGACCACCGGCTCCAGCCGCTGCCCGGCCGCGCGGACCAGCCAGGTGATGGTGGCCGGGCCGCCGATCGGCAGGCAGTCGTCGCGGCTGGGCACCTCCAGGAACGCGGTGGCCGGGCGGTCCAGGCTCTCGAGGATGGCCGCGGCGGCCGGCAGTGCCGTCTCGTCGGCGGCCAGCAACAGCCGGGTGGCGCTCGCCGGCGGGCGCCAGGCGATGTCCGTGACCGGGTGGCCGTGCGTGGCACCGATCATCACCACCTTGTCACCGGGCCGGGCCGCCGACGCCCAGCGTGACGCCGGGCCGCTTTCACCGTGCAGCGCGAAGTCCACGTCCACCTCGAGGGCGGCGGGACGGAACGCCCGGACCGTGTAGACCCGCAGCGGCGCCCACGAAGCCGGTGGGCCGCAACGCCAGGCGGCCAGCCAGTCCGGGCGGCGGGCGAACTCCTCGTGGTCGGCGTCCGCCGGCAGCAGGAGCAGATTGATGCGCTGGTCGAGCCCGTGCCCGGCGAACTCGGCCAGGGACTCACCGGTCAGCGTGACCCGCAGGAACGTGGTGCTCAACCGGACCGCCCGGGCCACCCGCAGGGCGAACGGCCGATAGGGCTCGGCGGCGGGGCGCAGGGTGGGTGCGGCAGCGCGCGATGTCGTCGTCAAGAGACCGGTCCGATCGGTACGGGAGCACAGGCAAGCCAAGGCTACCCTTACCTCGCTTTCATTATCAGTATCGATACTGATAGCATTCGCGCCATGGAGCTGCCGAGGGAACGCTGGGCCGAGCTGGCACTGCACCCGGTGCGCATCCGGATCCTGCGGGCCCTGGCCGGCGCCCGGCTGACCACGCACGACCTCGTGGCGCTGTTGCCGGACATCCCGCACGCCACGCTGTACCGGCACCTCGCCACGCTGGCCAAGGCCGGCCTGATCGAGGTGGTGGACCAGCGCCGGATCCGCGGTGCCGTCGAACGGGTCTACGCCCTGCCCGCCCAGGGCGCCACGCTGGACGCGGCAGCTCTAGCCACGGCCACGCCGGAGGACCACGCCCGGTACTTCACGGCGTTCGTCTCGAGCCTGCTGTCCGAGTTCTCCCGCTACCTCGCCCGCGAGCGGATCGACTTCGCCGCGGACGGGGCCGGCTACCAGCAGATCGTGCTCCACCTGAACGACACCGAGCTGGCGCAGTTCGCCGCCGACCTCAACCGGGTCATCGGGCCACTGCTCGGCAACGAGCCCGGCGACGGCAGGGTGCCCCGCCTGCTCGCCACCATCCTGCTGCCGACCGAGCAGCCGGCGCCACCGGGGCCACACCACGAAGGGATCGACTGATGGCATCAGTCACGGTTACCGACGACAGGCAGGCGATCGAGGTCTCACGGCTGACCAAGCGGTACGGCACGGTCGCTGCCGTACGGGAGCTGACTTTCACTGTCGAGCCGGGCGTGGTCACCGGTTTCCTGGGGCCCAACGGCGCCGGCAAGACCACCACGATGCGCATGCTGACCGGCCTGGTCTCGCCCACGTCCGGCACCGCGACCATCGGCGGCCGGCCCTACGCCCGGCTGCGCAAGCCCTCGCGCACCGTCGGCGCGGTGTTCGACGCCGACGCGTTCCACCCCGGTCACACCGCCCGCGACCACCTGCGCGTCTACGCCGCGATGGGCGGCTATCCGGACACCCGGGTCACCGAGCTGCTCGACCTGCTCGGCCTCACCGAGGCCGCCGACCGCCGCACCCGCGGGTTCTCCACCGGCATGCGTCAGCGGCTCAATCTCGCCACCGCACTGCTCGGCGATCCCCGGGTCCTGCTGCTGGACGAGCCGAGCAACGGCCTCGACCCGGAAGGCATGCTGTGGCTGCGCGGCTTCCTGCGCCGGCTGGCCGGCGAGGGACGCACCGTGCTGATCTCCAGCCACGTCCTCAGCGAGGTCCAGCAGCTCGTCGACGACGTGGTGGTGATCCGGCGCGGCGAACTCGTCGCCGCCGGGCCCTGGTCCCGGCTCGCCGGGCCACCGGCGGTCCTGGTGCGCTCCCCGGACGCCGACCGGCTGGCCGCCGCCCTGCTTGACAGCCGGCCGGACGGCGACGCACCACAGGTCGAGGCGGCCGGCGACGGCCGGCTGCGCGTACGCGGACTGGAGGCACCCGGGGTCGCCGATCTCGCCGCCGCGCACCAGCTGCGGGTGCACGAGCTGGTCACCGAGAACTCCAGCCTGGAACAGCTCTTCCTCGACCTGACCAGCGACAAGGCGGCCACCTCATGAATCACCTGATCAAAGCCGAGTTCCGCCGGCTGTCGGCCACCCGCGTCGGGACCGGGCTGCTGCTGGCCGCCGTCCTGTTCGGCGGGGGCCTGATGGGGGCCATGGCTCTCGTCGGGCCGGAGAACTTCGACCCGCCCATGCCCGGCCTGGACACCGAAGCCGGCCTCCGCGCCGTTCTCGGCATGCTGGGCTACACCGCGTTCGTGCCGGCCGCCGTCGGCGCCCTCGCCGTCTCATCCGAATACCGGCACCGCACAGCCGCGGTCACCTTCCTGTTCGCTCCCCGCCGCTGGCAGGTGCTCGTCGCCAAACTCGCCACCTACGGCGTCACCGGACTGGCCTACGGGCTGGTCCTCGCCGGCACGGCGGCCGCGGCCCTGTTCACCGTCGCCGCCGCCCGGGGCATCCCGCTCGGCCTGCCGTCCGGCCTCGTGCTCGCGCTGCTCGCCCGGATCGGCCTCGCCATGGTCGTCTACCTGCTGATCGGTGTCGGCGTGGGCGCGCTGCTCCGCAACCAGGTGGTGGCCGTGTGCGTGGTGATCGGTTACCTGTACCTGGGCGAGCCGCTGCTCATGATGATCCCCGGCGTCAACGCGCTCTACCCGGTCCTGCCCGGCGGGGCCACGGCCGCGCTCACCGACTTCACCTACCTGGCCGACGCCATGTCGCAGGAGGTCGGCAGCACCGCGGTCCGGCTGCTGCCACCAGCCGCCGGCGCGCTGCTGCTCACCGGGTACGCGCTCGCCGCCTCCCTGATCGCCATCATTCTGCCCATGCGCCGCGACATCACCTGACCCGCCCGTACGGGTGGGAGTGCTAGGGGTGGTTCCGTCCCGCGAACAGCGCCCGGGCGCGGGCGACCAGGGCGGGCGAGCCGCACTCCTGGGCCAGCTCCAGCCCGTCGCGCAGCACCCTGCGGGCCT
>NZ_JBEZGQ010000251.1:0-9672 GCF_040650095.1 Actinoplanes sp. NPDC048791
CGAAGTCGCAGTCCGCGCCGGTCCCGGCTCCCGAACCGACCGCAGCTTCCGGGCCGCCGCTGCCGAAGTCGGTGCCGGCACCGCGCCGGTCGGGCTTGCCGACGAGGGCGAACCGGTGCTGCATGAGCGCCACCGTGCGCTGATGGCCAGGATCGTCACCGGCCAGCGCCGCGAGGGCCATCCGCAGGTCACCCGGCGGCAGCTGGGCGTCGCGTTCCGCCCGCAGCCGCCCGCTCGACCCGCCGTTGTCCCCCACCGTCACCACGGCGGTGATGTCGAGGTCCAGGTGGGGCGCGCAGTTCCGCAGCCCGCGCAGGGACGCCGCGAGCCCGTGCCCGCCCCCGAACGCCACGACCTTGATGCGGCGCCGCTTGGTCTCGTCGCTGGAACCGGCGGTCACACCGCGTTGCTCTGCCGGGCTGCTGCCCGGCCCCGCCGGCTGCGCCGCCGTCACTCCCGCCCCAGGTCGCGGTGCGAGGAATGAGCGGACAGGCGGATGTCGCGCAGCTGCGCCGTGAGCTCCTCGGCGATCGCGACGCTGCGGTGCTTGCCGCCGGTGCAGCCGACCGCCACCGTCAGGTAGCGCTTGCCCTCACGCTCGAAGCCGGGCGCCGTCGCGGCGATCAGGCCCGCGTACGTGCCGACGAAGTCGTGGGCGCCTTCCTGGCCGAGCACGTAGCTGCTGACGCCCTCTTCCAGGCCGGTGTGCTCGCGCAGCTCCGGCACCCAGAACGGGTTCGGCAGGAAGCGCGCGTCCATCACATAGTCGGCGTCGGGCGGCAGGCCGTACTTGAAGCCGAACGAGAGCACGGTGATGCGCAGCCGCCGGGCGTCCTCGCCGCCGAACAGCTCCTCGACGCGGCGCCGGAGCTGGTTCACGTTCAGGTGGCTGGTGTCGATGATCACGTCGGACTGCTCGCGCGCCTCTTCGAGCAGCTTGCGCTCGGCGGCGATGCCGTCGGCGAGACGGCCGTCGCCCTGCAGCGGGTGCGAGCGCCGGACGGATTCGAAGCGCCGGATCAGCACCTCGTCGTCGGCGTCGACGAACACGACGCGCGGCGAGAAGCCGCGCTCCTTGAGCGCGCGGACCGCGCCGGCCAGGTCGGTGGAGAAGGCCCGGCTGCGGACGTCGAGGACCATTGCCGTACGGCGGGCAGCCCCGCCGGCCTCGAAGGCGAGCTGGGCCATGTCGAGCATGAGCGCCTGCGGCAGGTTGTCGACGACGTAGAAGCCGACGTTCTCCAGGGCGCGGGCGACCGTGCTGCGGCCGCCACCGGACACCCCGGTCACCACCACGAGGTCGGTACCGGCCTCGTCGGGCGTCAGCTCCGGAACGAACTCCGGCATCGACTCGGTCACGCACTCCTCCTGAACCGCACTGCGCCTGCGCCCCCTCCGGGCGGACACTGCATCCTAGGCCGAAGCGTCGACCCGGTACCGCCGGACGTGGTGTCCTTTACCCGATCCGGTGCCCGAAGGGTCCCGCAAGCCACCCCGATCGGCCCACCCGGTGAACGGCGTCCCCACCGCCCGTATTCCGTCACCACCCGCGGCGCCGGCGGAATGATCGCGTCAAGGCCGTTCCAGCGCTGACACGGACGACTCCTCCGGCCCGGGATCAGCCGGCGGGTCGCCGAGGTCCACGGTGTCGGGGGTCGGGATGCGCGGCCGCGCGGCCCTGTTGCGATTGGCTCCCGCCTTCGTCTTTCCCGCGCCGCCGGTCGCCGGTGTGGCCGGGTCCGGTGCGGGGTCGCCGGCCTTCGTGGTGTCGGCCAGGGCAGCCAGGACCGCCTCCGCTGTCCGGCGGCCGATGCCCGGGACCTCGGTGATCTCCTCCGGTGTGGCCTGCCCGAGCCGCTTCAACGAGCCGAAGTGCCGCAGCAGCGCCTTGCGTCGCGTCTCCCCCAGCCCGGCAATGTTGTCGAGCGCGGACGCGGTCATGCGCTTGGAGCGCCGCTGCCGGTGGAACGTGATGGCGAAGCGGTGGGCCTCGTCGCGCACCCGCTGGAGCAGATAGAGGGCCTCGGAGGTGCGGGGCAGGATCACCGGGAAGTCCTCGCCCGGCAGCCACACCTCCTCCAGCCGCTTGGCCAGGCCACACAGAGCCACGTCGGTGATGCCGAGGTCGGACAGGACCGCGGCGACCGCGTTGACCTGCGGCTGGCCGCCGTCGACGACGACCAGGTTGGGCGGGTAGGCGAAACGACGCGGCCGCCCGGTCAGCGGATCGATGCCCGGCAGTTCATGGGTGACCGGCTCCGAGCCGTCAGCCTTAGCAGCGACGTCGGCCAGGGGATCGGCAGGACCACCCGCCAGGCCGCCGCCCAGGCGATCATCGGATCCACCAGCCGCGTCACCGCCCAGACGATCAGCCGGGGCATCGGCCAGGCGATCGGCCCGATCATCAGCCGGGGCATCGGCCGGGCTGTCGGCCAAGGACTCGCCCAGGGCGTCGGACGGTGGTGCGGAGCCGCCCGGTGCGGCCTCGGCGCGGTAGCGGGCGAACCGCCGCCGCATCACCTCGCTCATCGCCGCCAGGTCGTCGGTGCCTGAGCCGTCCGGGTTTCCGCGGACCGCGAAGCGCCGGTATTCACTCTTGCGGGCCAGGCCGTCCTCGAAGACCACCATGCTGGCCACCACGTCAGTGCCCTGGATCTGGGACACGTCGAAGCATTCGATGCGCAGCGGCGCCGTTTCCATGCCCAGCGCCTCGGCGATCTCGTCGAGGGCCTTGCTGCGGGTGGTCAGGTCGCCGGCTCGGCGCAGCTTGTGCCGGGCCAGGGACTCGCCGGCGTTGCGGGCGACCGTCTCCAGCAGGGAACGTTTGTCGCCGCGCTGGGGCACGCGCAGGCTGACCCGGCTGCCGCGGTGCTCGGTGAGCCACTTCTCCAGCGCTTCGGCGTCGGGCGGCAGGGCGGGGACGAGCAGCTCCCGGGGGACGTCGTTCTCGCCGTGCTCGTCGCCGTACACCTGGGTGCAGAAGTGGTGCACGAGGTCTCCCGTGCTGAGGTCCTCGACCTTTTCCACGACCCAGCCGCGCTGGCCGCGGACGCGGCCGTCGCGGACGTGGAAGACCTGCACCGCCGCTTCGAGCGGGTCCTCGGCGAAGGCGACGACGTCGGCGTCGGTGCCGTCGCCGAGCACGACGGTCTGCTTCTCCATGGCCTTGCGCAGGGCGGCGATGTCGTCGCGGAGCCGGGCCGCCTTCTCGAACTCGAGCTGCTCGGACATCTGCATCATGTCGCGTTCGAGGCGCTTGACGAACGTGTCGGTGCGCCCGGCCATGAAGTCGCAGAAGTCGTCGACGATCTCCCGGTGCTCGGCGGCGGAGACGGTGCCGACGCAGGGCGCCGAGCATTTGCCGATGTAGCCCAGCAGGCAGGGACGGCCGATCTGGCCGGCGCGCTTGAACACGCCGCTGGAGCAGGTGCGGGCCGGGAAGACGCGCAGCAGCAGGTCGAGGGTCTCGCGGATGGCCCAGGCGTGCGAGTACGGCCCGAAGTAGCGCACGCCCTTGCGTTTGGCACCCCGCATGACCTGCAGCCGGGGGTATTCCTCGTTGAGCGTGACGGCGAGGAACGGGTACGACTTGTCGTCGCGGTACTTCACGTTGAAGCGCGGGTCGAACTCCTTGATCCAGGAGAACTCCAGCTGCAGCGCCTCGACCTCGCTGCTGACGGTCACCCAGTCGACGGCGGCCGCGGTGGTGACCATCTGCTGGGTGCGCGCGTGCAGGCTGAACGTGTCGGCGAAGTACGAATTCAGCCGGCTGCGCAGGCTCTTCGCCTTGCCCACGTAGATGACGCGGCCGGTGGGGTCACGGAAGCGGTAGACACCGGGGGCGTCCGGAATGGTCCCGGGCGCCGGCCGGTAGCTGGACGGGTCAGGCACGACTCAACACTAGTGCGGACCCCTGACATGATTATCCGACCGGAGGCCCGTTGCCGCCGCCACGGCGTCGGGCCTCCGGCCGGAGAGTGTCGGGGCCGGCGGTGTCGGCAGGATCACGCCGGCCCCAGTTCTCGGGTCGCCTCAGGCGGCGACGATGTTGTCGCCGTCCACCTTGACCTTGGTCTCGGGCAGCGGCTTCTTGGCCGGGCCGCCGGTCGGCGCGCCGTCCTCGATGGAGAAAGTGCTGTTGTGGCACGGGCAGGTGATCACGCCACCGTCGACCTTGCTCACGTCGCAGCCCTGGTGGGTGCAGACCTTGCTGAACGCCTTGAAGGTGCCCGAGGCGGGCTGGGTGATGACGTAGTCGCCCTTGATGATGCCGCCGCCCTCGGGGATGTCCGCGACCAGCGCGAGCGCCGCGCCACCGGAGTTGCCGCCCGAGTCGCCGCCGGAGGTCGAGCCGGTGTCGGCGCCCTTGCTGCCGGCCGGCGCGGGGTTGTTGCTGAAGTCGCCGCCGCTGGAGCCGTTGCTGCCGGCGCCGCCGGTGTCGGTGCCACAGGCGGCCAGCAGGCAGCCGGCGCCGAGCGCGGTGGCTCCGGCCAGCACGACGCGGCGCGACGATCCCGCTCCCCCGCAGGCCGGCTGGACGGCGGTGATCTCGGCGTCGGGCCTCGTCTGCACGTCAGTCATCTGTTCCGAACCCTTCCCGTACCCCTGATCCGCGTGCTTGCGTCACGCGGCGTTGCTTGTACATACGCTGCCATCCGCGATGTGGTTCATGGGCCGGGTGGAAAAAATCAGCGTGGATGCTGCGTTTCGCCGTAGTTTCGGGCACGTCGCCAGGCCCGCCCCTGGTAGCGGGGCGGGCGGACGGCGTAGCTGTGTGTTACCTGTGGATCAAACGGCGGCCTTGGCCCGGGACCGGGTGGCCCGGGGCTTGGTCACCGTCTTCGGGGCGCCGTTGGCCTTGGCCGCGCGGGCCAGTGCGGCGGCCGCGCCGGCCGGCTCGCCGGTGAGGCCGAGCATCGGGCGCAGGAACTGCCCGGTGTGGCTGTCGGGCACGTCGGCCAGCTCCTCGGGGGTGCCGGTGGCCAGCACCAGACCGCCCTTGTGGCCGCCCTCGGGGCCCATGTCGATCAGCCAGTCGGCGTTCTTGATCACGTCGAGGTTGTGCTCGATGGTGATGACCGTGTTGCCCTTGTCGACCAGGCCGTTGAGCACCAGCAGCAGCTTGCGGATGTCCTCGAAGTGCAGGCCGGTGGTCGGCTCGTCGAGCACGTAGACCGTGCGGCCGGTGGAGCGCTTCTGCAGCTCGGAGGCGAGCTTGACGCGCTGCGCCTCGCCACCGGACAGGGTCGGCGCGGGCTGACCCAGCCGCACATAGCCCAGGCCGACGTCGACCAGGGTCTTGAGGTGGCGGTGGATCGAGGTGATGGGCTCGAAGAAGGTCGCGGCCTCCTCGATCGGCATCTCCAGCACCTCGGAGATCGTCTTGCCCTTGTAGTGCACCTCGAGGGTCTCCCGGTTGTACCGGGCGCCCTTGCACACCTCGCAGGGGACGTAGACGTCCGGCAGGAAGTTCATCTCGATCTTGATCGTGCCGTCGCCGGAGCAGTTCTCGCAGCGGCCGCCCTTGACGTTGAACGAGAACCGGCCGGGACCGTAGCCGCGCACCTTGGCCTCGACGGTCTCCGCGAACAGCTTGCGGATGTTGTCGAACACACCGGTGTAGGTGGCGGGGTTGGACCGCGGGGTGCGGCCGATCGGCGACTGGTCCACGCCGACGACCTTGTCGACGTGCTCCAGCCCGGAGATCCGGGTGTGCCGGCCCGGCACCATCCGGGCGCCGTTGATCTGGTTGGCCAGCACGGTGTAGAGGATGTCGTTGACCAGCGTCGACTTGCCCGAGCCGCTGACCCCGGTGACCGCGATGAACTGCCCCAGCGGGAAGCCGACGGTGATGTCGCGCAGGTTGTGCTCACGCGCGCCCTGCACGATCAGCTCGCGGCCCGGCGTGTGCGGGCGGCGGGTGGCCGGCATGGGGATCTTCTTGCGGCCGGAGAGGTACGCCCCCGTCGGGGACTCCTTGTTGGCCAGCAGACCCTTGACCGAGCCGCTGTGCACGATGTTGCCGCCGTGCTCACCGGCACCGGGGCCGATGTCGACGATCCAGTCGGCGGTCCGGATGGTGTCCTCGTCGTGCTCGACCACGATCAGCGTGTTGCCCAGCTTCTTGAGCCGGACCAGCGTCTCGATGAGCCGGTGGTTGTCGCGCTGGTGCAGGCCGATCGACGGCTCGTCCAGGACATACAGCACGCCGACCAGGCCGGAGCCGATCTGGGTGGCCAGCCGGATGCGCTGGGCCTCGCCACCGGACAGGGTGCCGGCGCCGCGGTCCAGCGACAGGTAGTCCAGGCCGACGTCGACCAGGAAGCGCAACCGGGCGTTGATCTCCTTGAGCACCCGCTCGGCGATCATCTTCTCGCGGTCGGTGAGCTCGATGGTGGCCAGCAGCTCGGCGCACTCGCCGACGGACAGGTTGCAGATCTCGGCGATGCTCTTGCCGGCGATCGTGACCGCCAGCACCTCGGGCTTGAGCCGGGCGCCGGAGCACGTCGGGCACGGCACCTCGCGCATGTAGCCCTCGTACTTGTCGCGGGACCAGTCGCTCTCGGTGTCGCTGTGCCGGCGCTCGATCCACTGCACCACACCCTCGAAGCCGGTGTAGTAGGAGCGCTCACGGCCGTACTTGTTGCGGTAGCGGACGTGGACCTGGTCCTCGGAGCCGTACAGGATCGTCTTCTGGGCCCGGCTCGGCAGCTGCCGCCAGGGGGTGTCGACGCTGAACTTCTCGGCCTTGGCCAGGGCCTCCAGCAGCCGCAGGAAGTACTCCATGGTGGAACCGCCGGACCAGGGCTGGATCGCGCCCTCGCGCAGGGTGCGCTCCTCGTCCGGCACGATCAGCTCCGGGTCGACCTCCTTCTTGGTGCCCAGGCCGGTGCATTCCGGGCAGGCGCCGTAGGGCGCGTTGAAGGAGAAGACCCGCGGCTCGAGGTCCTCGATCGCCAGCGGGTGGTCGTTGGGGCAGGCCAGGTGCTCGGAGAAGCGGCGCTCGCGGTTCGGGTCGTCCTCGGGCAGGTCGACGAAGTCGAGCAGCACGATGCCGCCGGACAGCGCCAGCGTCGCCTCGACCGAGTCGGTGAGGCGCTGCTTGCTGCTGGCCTTGACCGAGAGCCGGTCGACGACCACCTCGATGGTGTGCTTCTCCTGCTTCTTGAGCTTCGGCGGCTCGGCCAGCGGGTGCACCACGCCGTCGACCCGGGCCCGGGCGTAGCCCTTGGACTGCAGCTCGGCGAAGAGGTCGACGTACTCACCCTTGCGGCCGCGGATCACCGGCGCGAGCACCATGAAGCGGGTGCCCTCCTTCATCGCCAGGACCCGGTCGACGATCTGCTGCGGCGACTGCTTGCTGATCCGCTCACCGCAGACCGGGCAGTGCGGGATGCCGGTACGGGCGAAGAGCAGCCGCAGGTAGTCGTACACCTCGGTGATCGTGCCGACGGTGGAGCGCGGGTTACGTGAGGTCGACTTCTGGTCGATGGACACGGCCGGGGACAGGCCCTCGATGAAGTCGACGTCGGGCTTGTCCATCTGCCCGAGGAACTGCCGCGCGTACGACGACAGCGACTCCACGTAACGGCGCTGGCCCTCCGCGAAGATGGTGTCGAAGGCGAGGCTGGACTTGCCCGAGCCGCTGAGACCGGTGAACACGATCATCGCGTCGCGGGGCAGGTCGAGGTTGACGTCGCGCAGGTTGTGCTCCCGCGCGCCGCGAATGATCAGTCGGTCGGCCACAGCCAGCCACTCCGTAACGTCAAGACAATGGGCGCCGCCACCCTAGCCACGGGGTACGACAAGTTTTCCGCCAGCGAACTACAGCGCCGTGGACGGGACCGGCATTCCCGTCACCCGGACGGGCGAACGATGTCCCGTACGTCCCACAGCTGAACCCCGCCGACCTGCTGCGGAGCCTTCCCGAGCAGGTCGGTGAGGGTTTTTTCGAGCAGGTCGTGGTGCGGGGTGCCCGGCACGAGCACCACCACCGCGGCCCGCCAGTAGCTCAGGTCGTTCTTGGCGGCCATCCGGTCGGCGACCGTGACCACCGGCATCCGACCGTACGCCCCCGCGATGCGTAACAGGTCGGAGGTGCGCCGGGGTGCGGCGTTCCAGGAGCCGGTGTTGTTCAGCGGCGGGTCCGCCGGGCCCATGAAGTAGCCCCGCGGAACCCGGTAATCCAGCCCGGACAGCGCGAACCACCGCATCCCGGCCCGGCCCGTGGTGACCTCGGGCAACGGCACGGTCACCAGGGTGCGCTCGTCGCTGACGTAGTCGCGCCACATCTGCTGGGCGATGAACGGCGGCAGCGGGTCGGCGGCGACCACCGGCAGCGGCTTGGGCAGCACCGGCACGATCGCCACGGCCAGGCCGACCCAGAACGCGGTCTGCCGGCGCCGGGTCAGCGCGGGCACCCGGTCGGCGGCCAGCGCCAGCAGCAGGCCGATGATCGTCGTGGTCACCATCGCGAACCGGGTGACGCTGACCAGGTCGATCACCGGCACGTGGGCGATCAGCGCGAACGGCAGCGGGATGCCGGTGTCGTAACCACCGACGCGCAGCTCAGGGCCCATCGACATGATCAGCAGGACCAGGCCGGCGATCGCCGCGGCCCGGGCGGCCAGGTTGCGCCACACCAGCACCAGCGAGACGACGAGCAACACCAGCAGCGGTACGCCGTAGAAGGTGTTCTCCTCCGTCGGGCTGACGCTCAACTCCCGGGCGATCGCCGCGTTGCCGGCCAGCGACTGCCGCGCGTACGCGCCCAGCGACAGCAGGTCGGTGACGAACTTGCCCGGCTCGAACGGCTGCCCGCTGTAACTCTGCGGCCCGGTGAACTGGAACCACAGCGGGTACGCCAGCGGCACCAGCGCGGTGATGCCCGCCACACCCAGCCCGGCCAGGAACCGGCGCCAGTAGCCCCGCACCTCCGACCACGCCAGCGCCGCGTACGCGATCACGAAAGCGCCCAGCGTCAGCGCCGTGAACAGCAGGACTTCCTCGTTGATGAAGACCTGCAGCACGATCAGCAGCCCGAGCACGACCCCGCCGCGGACGGCCCGGCCGGGCTCGCGCAGCCGCAGCACCTGCCAGACGATGAACGGCACGACGAACTGCGAGACGAAGTTGATGTGCCCGTTGGCGTGCGACACCATCGTCGGCGCGAACCCGCACCACAGGCCACCGATCCAGGCGGCCCGGCGGCTCTCGACCAGGTGCCGGGACAGCACCCAGTACCAGGCGAAGGCCGTACCAGCGAGACCCAGCGTGAGCAGCAGCACGACCGTGACGCCCACGCCCAGCCAGTGGGTGACCGGGGCCATCGGCACGCTGAGCGCCAGCTCCGAGGTGTTGGCCATCATGTTGACGCCGCCGGGCACGTTCATCCGGTCGCTGAACAGCGGATTCGCCCCGTGGAAGAGGACCCGCTCGCCGTGCGCCATGGCGAAGGCGAAGAAGCCGTGGTCGTCGTCGTTGTGCGACAGCACCCGGCCGGCCGGATCGATCCAGAGCTGGATCAGCACCAGCACGCCGAGCGTGAGATAGCTGGTCAGCGCCCAGAGGTCGGGGCGGCGGCGCCGCGCGGGCGGGGGCGCCGCCGCGGCCGGGAGGCCGCGCTCGTCGAGGTCCTCTTCCACCGCGGGGACCGGTGAATTGTGCCAGAGG
>NZ_JBEZGQ010000252.1:0-9354 GCF_040650095.1 Actinoplanes sp. NPDC048791
GTGGCGGCGGTGGACGCCGAGGTGGCGGCGGCCGCTTCTGACCCGGGGCCGGTGCGCTGCCGGGGCGGGATCGCTGCCGGGCGTCGGTCTCGGCTCAGGAGCAGGGCTTCTCGGCGGGGGTGGGGTTTTCGAGGAGGGCGTCGCAGAGCTTGCTGAGCTGACGGATCTGGGCCGGGCTCAGCCGGTCGAAGACCAGGTGCCGCACAGCGTCCACGTGACCAGGTGCCGCCCCCACGATCTTCGCGAAGCCCTCGTCGGTCAGCACCGCGATCTGGACGCGGCCGTCCTCGGGGTCACGCTCGCGGCGAACCAGGCCCTGCGCCTCCAGCCGGGCGACCACGTGCGACAGGCGGGACAGTGAGGCGCTGGCCTTGCGCGCCAGGCGGCTCATCGCCAGACGGCGGTCGTCCCGCTCGGACAGTGTGGCCAGCACCAGATAGCCCATGTGGGTCAGACCCGCATCCCGCTGCAGCTGACCCTCGAGCGCGGCCGGCAGCTTGACCAGCACCTCGATGAACCGGCGCCACGCCTGCTGTTCCTCGTCGGTCAACCACCGTGGCTCGTCCATGGCAGCAGATTAGTTAACGGGGTTCCCAGCAAGCTGCCCCGGGGCCGGGATCGGCGTCCCGTCGCGCCCCAACCTTCGGGAAACAAGGCAAGAACATTCGGGCAGGTCGATCGACTTCATTGAAGCCTCAAGGGTAAAGTGCGCGGAGACTTTTCCCTTCCGGCACGGCGCCGGGACCGGCTGGCTGGGGGGCCTCGGCCGGCCCCGGCGCTGTGTCGCTCCGGCCGCCCGCCTCCTTTGGCCACGCCGCCGCGCGAGGCCCGGACCCACAGTCGGACCCTTGGGCACTCGTCGTTGATCCGTTCGGCGATGCCGGTTCGCCTCGGGCGTGCTGTCGCAGTTCCGGGTGCAGTCGCTGGAGCTGCTCCACGACCTGGTTCGACCGCTCCGGTCGACCGTCGATCTCCGGCCGGGCGCCGCTGTTCCGCCTGTGAGACGGGTGAGCTGTGCGCACTATGAGACGGTCGCCTGCCGGGTTCGGCTTGATCCGTGAGGGACGGATCAAGGTCGGCTGATAACCCCAAGACCGGCCGTCGTCAGCAAGCCTCTTCGATGACGAGCATGACGTTGCGGAGTTCGTCGCGGAACTCGGCCAACCAGAACTGGCTGGTCGGCGCAGCCACGCCCGCCAGGTAGCGTTCCACTCGTTCCAGCAACGCTTGACGGTCCGTACCGGTGACTTCGGTCGGATCCGGCCCGTATGCATGCAGAACCCGTATGTCGGTTCCGCTTGAGCAGGCGTCGTAGCACCCGGGCAGGAGGCTGCGCCTGCCCTCCGCGGATGTGCCATTTGGTGCCGTTGCCATCGGTCCAGCAGCCGGCCCGGATCGGGCGCGGCCAGGTTTGCGCATCGAGCCGCTCCGGTTCGGCGCTGGAACGCGAGTCCCGAACAAGAGCCGTTAAAGATTCCCGACGTTCGTGGCGCATGATTCCCATGCTGACAGTGGCTCGCCATGCCGGGCCAGCTCCGGCTTGTTCAGGCAGCCGCCCCGGCCGCCGCCTCCTTGGCCACGCCGTGCGGAAAGGCCCCAACCCCTGCGGTCAGGCTGCGCTGTCCGGTGGGCTGGTTCTGGCGCCCGGCCGACAGTGGTAGCAGCGGTAGCGGGCTTCGGCACTCTTGTACCAGTCGTGGTCGCCGCAGTCGCGGCTCCCTTTGGGCACCAAGGTCATGCACCATGCGGGCAGAGCCGTGCGCAACGTAGTCCGCCAGCGGTATCTGCCCATGGTTCGCTGCTCCTGACTAGCCGTTCCGTAGGCCGGCGGAGGGCTTGAAGACCCAGGGCGGACAACCTAGCGCGGGCACGGCAAGAGACGGCCTGCGCGTCACGCTCAGCGCGGCCGTCCCTGCACCCGATGCACGAGCATCCCGCCCCGGAGGGCGGCGAGCTCAGGAAGCCGGCGGCTCGTCCTTACCGGCCTCTTCCAGCGCATCCGCCTCTTCCTTGGTCTTGTGCACCGCACCCTCGGCGTGCTCCGGCGGCCCGTAGACCGTGTACAGCACCAGCGGGTTCGGGCCCTCGTTGGTGAAGTTGTGCTTGTGCCCGGCCGGCACCACCACCAGGTCGCCCTGGCTGACCTTGCGGGTCTGGCCGCTGACCTTGGCCTCACCCACGCCGCTCACGAACGTGAGGATCTGGTCCACCTCGTGGACCTCCTCACCGATCTCGCCGCCCGGCGGGATCGTCATGATCACGAGCTGGGTGTGTTTGCCCGTCCACAGCACGCGGCGGAAGTCCGGGTTCTTCTCGGCAACGGTGGCGATCGTGTAGTGCTCCATGGCACCCACGTACCCGGATCACTGCAAGTTTGAACGCCGCAGCCGGGTCGCCGGGCGCAGCTCCTCCACCGGCGCCGGGCGGCCGATCAGGTAGCCCTGCACGAAGTCGACGCCCATCTCGCGCAGCATCCGCAGCGTCGCCTCGTCCTGCACGTACTCGGCCACCGTGTGGATGCCGTACGCCTGGCAGACCTGCACCAGCGCCCGGACCAGCACCTGGTCCTCCGGGTTACGCACCAGGTCGACCACGTACTCGCCGTCGATCTTGACCAGGTCGATCGGGAAGAGCCGCAGGTAGCGGAACGACGCGTAGCCCGAGCCGAAGTCGTCCAGGGCCAGCTGGCAGCCCAGGTCGCGGATCCGGTCGGCGAAGTGCCGCGCTTCGCTCAGGTTGCCGATCAGAGCCGTCTCGGTGATCTCGAACGTCAGCTGTTCGGGGTTCACCGCGTACCGCTCGATCAGGGTTTCGACCTCGGCGGTCAGCCGGGGGTCGCCCACCGACCGGCCGGACAGGTTGATCTGCAGGCAGAGGTCGGTGCGCTCGGCCGCCAGCTGCATCGCCCGCTCGACCACCCACAGGTCGATGTCGTAGATCGTGTCGAGGCGTTCGGCGATCTGCAGCACCTGCTCGGGCGACTGCGGCTCGTCGGCCTCGTCGAGGACGCGCAGCAGCAGCTCGTGCCGCAGCACCCGGTTGGTCTGCAGCTCCAGGATCGGCTGGGCGAACAGCGTGAAGCGGTCGGTGCCCAGCGCGTCGGCGACCCGGTCGCGGTAGGTGTCCTGCCGGTCGCGGGCCGGCACCGGGTCGGAGACCAGGGTCAGCGGCCGTTCCGCGTCGCGGGCCTGCCGCCACGCCTGCTCGGCGTCGATCAGCAGATCGTGGCTGTCCGCCTCGCCCTCGGCGCGGAACCGCACCAGGCCGCCCCACACCCGGGCCCGCAGCCAGGCGTCCGGCAGCACGAACGGCTGCGACCGCAGGGCCTCGATGAACAGGTCGGCCTGGCGGCGGGCCATCACCCAGGAGGCGCCGGGCAGCAGGACGGCGATCTCGTTCGGGCCGGCCCGGCCCAGCAGGTCGTCGGGACGGGCGAGGCCTTCGAGCACGCGGGCGGCCCGCTGCAGCAGATCGGCGTGCCGGTCGGCGCTGACCCCCTCGGCCCGGTCCGGCTCGACCCGGACGACCAGCACCGCCCCGCCACCGCGGCGCTGCGCCCGATCCACCTCGTCGGCGAAACGGGCGCGGGTCAGCAGGCCGGTGGCCGGGTCCTTCTCGACGACCGACGCCTGCACGGTCTCGCCGCGGCGGCTCAGCCGGGCCACTTCACGGCGGGCGCGTTCGCGGGCGGAGACGTCACGCAGGGAGCCGTGGATGCCGACCACGGCGTTGTCCGGTCCGATGATCGGTTCGAGCCGGCAGTCCACGTCGAACCAGCCACCGTCGTCACGCATCAGCCGTACCGTCGTGCGCACCGGCTCGCGCGCCGTCCAGGCGCGGGTGATCGCACCGAGGGCCTTGGCGTGGTCGTCGACGTGCACGTGCCGGGCCAGGATCTGCTGGGTCAGCTCGTTGCCGCCCG
The DNA here is from genome assembly GCF_040650095.1 of Actinoplanes sp. NPDC048791. Classification (NCBI taxonomy): domain Bacteria; kingdom Bacillati; phylum Actinomycetota; class Actinomycetes; order Micromonosporales; family Micromonosporaceae; genus Actinoplanes; species Actinoplanes sp. NPDC048791. The sequence continues at coordinate 3,923 of NZ_JBEZGQ010000252.1, forward strand.
GCGGCCGGCCGAGCAGGCCGGCGAGCGCGTCGGACCAGACGATCTCCTCGCCGGCGGCCAGGTACGTGAACCAGGCCTCGTCGTCGGGAGCCGTACGGGGCTCGGGCAGCGGCAGCTGGTGGCCCTGATTGGGGGTGAGCCGGGGGCGGCGGGAGAGGCGGTCGCGCAACGCGCGGGGACGCGGAAAGCGTTCTTCGGGTGCCGTCATGCGCCGTCGCTACCTCCCTCCCAGGTCAACCGTTGCCCCTGACCTATTACGACCCGTCACAGGTCGATGTAACAGTGGGCACCCACGACAATGTTTTCGCAGCTGGCCCAACAAAACAACGAACTGCACGTTCTCCACCGTTCAGGGCCGTAATTTGGCCGATCGGTCGACCCTGCCGCCGCGCTCGGCGAGAGCCCGGTCACCGTCGGATCCATGACAGACAGTTACTTGCTGTGCTTACTGTGGAACCTTGTGCGACCCCTACCCGCTCTCCACGATCAACATGCACGCATAGGTGCGACAGGCATGCGCCGCGTAACGAGATCCGGAGACGGTGGATATGGTGGCTGTTCGGACACGTGAGCGAGGACGACGACGCATGGGCATCATTCGGGACATGCAGCGGGCGCACGCGACCCAGACTGCCGCCGAGCAGCGGGCACAGACTGCCGCCGAGCAGCAGCGCCAGCTGATCAGGCGTAACGCCGACCTGGCCGCCGCGGCCGCCCAGCGGGCAGCCGCTGACGCGGAGCAGCAACGCGAACACCGCCGGTTGTACGCGGAGGCCCGCACGGCCGAGGCGGCAGCGGCGAACGCGGACATCCGGGCCCGGCTGTCCGAGCTCGACTCGCTGCTGCTGTCCACCCTGGATGTCGACGACCACATCGACCTGGACAGGTTCAAGAAGCCGGTGCGGGTGCCGCCGTTCGACCCGGGCAAGCTCGGCCGGCCGCTGCCGGAGCCGGTGTGGGAGAGCTTCGCCCCGCCGGAGCCGCGCGGGGTGGGCAAGATCCTCGGTGGTGAGCGGATTCACCAGCAGCAGGTGGAAGCCGCGAAACGGGCGTACCAGGACGCGCGGGCGCGCTGGATCGACGCGGAGACCCGCCGGCTGCGCCAGCTCGCGGCCCGGGAGCTGCAGTACGAGGAGAACCGCAGCCGGTACGAGGCGAAGCTGATCTCGTACAACGCCGAGGTGGACCGTTTCGCGGCGGCCGTGGCGGGAGCCGATCCGGCGTCCGTGGTCGAGTACTTCGCGATGGTGCTGGGCAACTCGGTGTATCCGGACGACTTCCCGCAGCATTTCCGGCTGGCGTACCAGGCGAAGCAGCGCCGCCTGCTGGTCGAATACCACCTGCCGCCGGTCGAGGTGATCCCGGTCGTCAAGGAGTACCGCTACGACCGGGTCCGCGACGACCTGGTGGCGGTGCCGCGCGACGACGGTGAGATCCGCCGCCGTTACACGGAGATCATCTCGATGGTGGCGCTGCGGACCATCCACGAGATCATCGAGGCCGACCGCGGCGCCCTGGTGGGTGAGGTGCTGTTCAACGGCATCGTCGACACCATCGACCGGCGCACCGGCCAGTTCGTACGGCCCTGCCTGGTGTCGGTACGGGCCGACCGGGACACCTTCGCCGCGATCAAGCTGCGCCGGGTCGACCCGATCGCCTGCGTCAAGCACCTGCCGGCCGGCCTGTCCGCCCAGCCGGACCAGCTCGACGGCGTGACCCCGATGATCGACTTCGATCGGGAGGCCGGGGAGGACTTCACCGGCGAGTTCAACGTGCTGGCCGACATCGACGAGCGGCCCAACCTCGCCACGCTGCCGGCCGCCGAGTACGAGCAGCTGCTCTGCGACCTGTTCGGCAACATGGGACTGGAGATGGGCCAGGCCGCCGAGGGCCCGCGCTGGCTGGCCACCGATCCCCGGCCACTGTTCGGGGGCGCGGTCGTGATCTATGCCGTACGCGGCAAGCCGGTCAGCGCGGCCACGGCCGCCGGCCTCGCCGAGGAGGTCGCGGCGGCCGGCGCGACCAAGGGCATCCTGGTCGCCGTCGACGGGTACGAGGTCGAGGCGTACGAGGCCGTGGCGGGCCGCCCGGTCGAACTGCTGGACGGCTCCGCCCTGCTCAACCTGCTGGCCGAGCACTCGGGGGTGAAGGCCCGGATCGAGTCTGCCTAGCCGTCCAGCTGGTGGCCGGTGGTGGCGTCCACGTGGTCGGGAATCTCGTCGTGCCGGTCGCCGACGGTCGGCGTCCCGGTCGGTTCGAACATCAAGATCTGGGCGCCGCCGGGTGAGCTCGGCTTGTGCTCGGTGCCCCGCGGCACGGTGAAGGCGTCGCCCTGGCGCAGCACGACCGTACGGTCCCGCAGGGCGATCTGCAGCTCGCCGTCCAGCACGAGGAAGAACTCGTCGGTGTTGTCGTGGGTGTGCCAGAGATGCTCGCCCTGGACCTTGGCCACGCGTACGTCGTAGTCGTTGACCCGGGTCACGATGCGCGGGCTCCACAGGGTGTCGAAGGAGGCCAGGGCCGCGCTCAGGGAGATCGGTTCGTCGCTCATCCGCTCATCCTCGCCGCTGGCGGGCCGGGCCGGGGAGTGCTAGGAATCGCGGATGACGCAAGAATCCTTGCACCGGGTCGTGGTGGTCGTCGATGACAACTCCAACCCGTTCGAGCTGGGCTGCGCGACCGAGATCTTCGGCCTGCGCCGCCCCGAGCTGGGCCGCGACCTGTACGACTTCCGCCTCTGCTCCCCCACCCCACGCACGCCGATGCGCGACGGCTTCTACACGCTGACCGGCGTGGCCGGGCTGGAGGCGACCGAGCAGGCCGACACCCTGATCGTTCCGAACCGCCCCGACGTCGAGGTGCCCCGGCGCCCGGCGGTGCTGACGGCGATCCGCCGTGCCCACGCTCGCGGCGCCCGCCTGATCGGCTTCTGCAGCGGGGCCTTCACGCTGGCCGAGGCGGGCGTGCTGGACGGCCGCCGAGCCACCGCGCACTGGCAGTGGGCCGACGACTTCCGCGCCCGGTTCCCGGCCGTGACCCTCGAACCGGACGTCCTGTTCGTCGACGACGGTGACATCCTCACGGCCGCGGGCAGCGCGGCGGCCCTGGACCTGGGCCTGCACGTGGTCCGCCGCGACTTCGGCGCCGAGGTCGCCAACACGGTCAGCCGCCGCCTGGTCTTCGCCGCCCACCGCGACGGCGGCCAGCGCCAGTTCGTGGAACGCCCGGTGCCGGCGATCCGCGACGAATCGCTGGCACCGCTGCTGGCCTGGGCGCAAGAGCACCTGGACCAGCCGCTGACCGTGGCCGACCTGGCCGGGCACGCGGCGATCAGCCAGGCGACCCTGCACCGCCGGTTCCGCGCCGAGCTGGGCACGACGCCGCTGGCCTGGCTGACCGGCGAACGCGTCGCCCTGGCCTGCCGGCTGATCGAACGCGGCGAGTCCCGTCCTGAGGTGGTGGCCCGGCGCACGGGCCTGGGCACCGCGACTAACCTGCGGACTCTGCTGCGCCGGGAGACGGGTCTGACCCCGACGGAGTATCGCCGTCGCTTCGGAACGGTGCCACGTTGAGCTCCTCGATGCGCTGCCAGAGGGGGCGCAGAGCTGCTTCCGGTTCGCGGGCGAAGATGCTGCCGCGGATCCGGACGAAGACGCAGTTGCCGACCCGTTCCAGCACCGCCTGCCGGCGCATGTCGCTCTCCCACTGCTCCGGCCCGTGGTACGCGTCCCCGTCGCACTCGATGGCCAGGCGGCGCCCGTCCGGGGCGTTGAGCACGAAGTCGATGCGGTAGCCGCCGATCCGGAACTGCGGGGTCGGCCGGTAGCCCCGCTTGACCAGCCGGCGCAGCACCTCGCGTTCGAAGTCGCTCTCGCAGAGCAGTTCCAGGTCCGGTGCGGTGGTCTGCACCGGCAGGTTCAGCGCGTAGTTCAGCAGCAGGGCCCGCGCGTCGTCGGCCAGCAGCGACGACGGCCGGACCGAGTAGAAGATCCAGAGCTGGTCGCGGGCGCGGGAGGCGGCCACGTTGACCCGGCGGTGGTACTCGCGCTTGGTGAACGCCGACGGCCGGCCGTCGTTGTCGGAGACCACCATGGACACCAGCACGACGTCGCGTTCGTCGCCCTGGAAGGTGTACGCGTCGCCGACCCGCAGCCGCCGGGCCTCCATCTCGTCCTCGCCGATCGCCTCGCGGATCCGCGCCAGCAGGTAGGTGGCCTGTCCGCTGGTGCTGAGCAGGCTGATGACTCCGATCGTCTTACCGGCGTACGACGGATCGGCCACCAGAGCGGACACCTGCGCCACCAGGGCCTCCGCCTCGGCGACGTTGACGTCTCCGTAAGGCGGCAGCGGTTGCCGGGTCCCGTCCGGAACGAAGATCGGCCGCACCGGGGATTGCACCGCCCGGTCCGCCCGCAGCGGCTGGATCTTGCCGTCGTAGTAGTGCCGGGACGAGAACTCGATGATCTGCGGCACGCAGCGGAAGTGCTCGGTGAGCAGGATCCGTTCCGGCGAGCGCCGCACCGCGTGGTCGTAGAGCGACGACTCCGGGTCGAAGTGCTCGGCCGACGGCACGTCATCCAGGTGGCTGTGGATGAGCCCGGCGACCGAGCCGACGAAGCCGAGCTGCGGGCCGATCTGCTGGTCGTCGCCGACCACCACGGCCCGCTCGGCCAGCGACAGCACCGGCAGCGCGAACAGGTCGGCCTGCGACGCCTCGTCCACGATCACCACGTCGAAGTGCGCGCCCCCGGCGAACTGCTCGATCGCGCGGTCCACCGACATGACCCAGACCGGCACGGCCTCGACGGCGGACTCCATGGCCCGCTGGGCGTGCGCCTGCCAGGCTGCCGCGCTGCGGCCCGTACCTTTGCCGATCTTGCGCAGGGCGGTGGTCCAGTCGGCCAGCGCGGCCCGCCGCCGATCGTCGAGGGCGCGGGAGACCTCGAGCCACGCGGACGCGACAACGAGGTCACCGGTGAGCCGCCGGATCTTGTCGCGGGCGAGCTCGACCCGGCGGTTCAGCACGGCCGGGTCGACGCTGCCGACGACCTGGTCGAACCACGTCTGAGCCTGCCGCCACTGCCAGGCCCGCAGGCAGAGCTGCCCGGACACGGCCGGCACCAGTCCGGCGTCGACCTGGGCGGCCCACTCCGGGGCCACCTCCGCCAGCTGGTCGCGCAGGTCCACGTACCGCTGCACGTCGGGCCGCAGCGCGGTGAGCCGGCGCGCCTCGGTGACCAGCGCGTCCCATTCCTCCAGGTCAGGCGCGAACCAGGCCGCGGCCAGCGGCGGCCACGGCACCAGGGCGTCCGCGACCGCGCGGACGGCGGCGTACATATAGACAAGTTCGAAGTCCACCGGGCCGTCGTCGATCAGGGCCGAGTCGTCCGCCCGCCGGGCCCCGGCGAGGGCCATCTCTTGCGTGGGGACGG
>NZ_JBEZGQ010000252.1:9364-9662 GCF_040650095.1 Actinoplanes sp. NPDC048791
AGCACGCGCAGCCGTGCGGACAGCTCGGGCCACTGCCGGGCGTCCCAGCCCAGCGACTGCGCGGCCTCGGCCAGCAGCGTGCCGGCCCACACCTCCGGGTCGCCGGGGCGTTCCGGGATGGCCAGCCGCTGGATCCACTCGGCCCAGTGCTCGCCGAGCCGTCGCCGGGCCTGCCCCCGCCGCACCCACGCGACCGCCAGGTCCACGTCCTCGACCGTGCGCAGGGCCTCCCCGTCGACCCGCACCTCGTCGGCGATGCGCCACAGGCCGCCCTCGACAAGGGTGAGTTCTTCGTCAT
>NZ_JBEZGQ010000253.1:0-9649 GCF_040650095.1 Actinoplanes sp. NPDC048791
GCCGCCGGTCAGGTCAGAGCCGCGTGACGGTGTTCGAGCGCGTCGAGCAACGCCCGGGTGGAGAGCACCGACGCGCACCGCCGGGCGGCGTACTCCAGCGCCATCCGGTGTTCGTCCGCGCTGAAGTCCGCGACGGCGTCCGCGACCAGGAAGGGCTGGATGTCCCGGGAGAAGGCGTCGCACGCGGTCATCAGGCAGCCGACGTGGGCGTACACCCCGCAGATGATCAGCTGGTCGCGGCCCCGGCGGGCCAGCCGGCGGTCGAGGTCGGAACGGACGAAGGCGCTGTAGCGCCACTTGGTCACGACGGTGTCCTCCGGACGCGGCGCCACCTCCTCGACGACGCGTCGGCCGTCCGGATCGTCGCTCATGCCCGGGCCCCAGACGTCCTGCAGGAGGCCGCGGTCCCGCGGCGACATACCGCCGGGCTGGGCGGTGTAGAACACCGGGATGCCGAGCCGGGCCGCCGCGTCACGGATCTGCCGGGTGTGCTCGACCAGCGGTACCACCGGGTCCTGTCCCGGTGGGAAGAAGCCGAGGAAGTACCGCTGCATGTCGTGGATCAGCAGCGCCGCCCGGGACGGCTCGGGCTGCCAGTGCACGGTGTTGACCGGCAGCGCGTCGCCGGCGGGCATGCCGTACGGGACGATGGTCGGGATGCTCATGGATTCCTCTCGGTAACGACTGCCGGGAACGGTGCGCCTGCCCGTGGAACCGGCGCCGGTCACCCGCCGAGCGCCGCGCCGCCGTCGACGACCAGTTCCTGCATGGTGATGTGGCCGGCCAGATCGGACGCGAGAAAGACCACCGCCGCCGCCACGTCGTCGGGGGAGGCGATCTTGCCGAGCGGGATACCCACCCGGTACTGCTCCGGCGCGCCCTCCAGGACCGCGCGCGGGCCGTAGTCGTCGGTGAACATCGATCGCAGCATCGGGGTGTCGGTGGAGCCGGGCGCCACGACGTTGCAGCGCACTCCGTGGCCGGCGACCTCCAGCGCGAGACACTTGCTGAACGCCGTGGACGCTGCCTTCGACGCGGAGTACGCCGCCATGTGCATCCTCGGCACCGCCGCCGCGTTGGAGGTCACCGTCACCATCGCCCCCGAGCGCCGCGCCGCCATCCGCCGCGCGACCGCCCGCGACACAGCGAAGACGCCGTCGACGTTCACCGCGAACACCGCCCGCCAGTCGGCGTCACTGATGTCGACGACCGGCCCGGTCCGCAGCACGCCGGCGACGTTGGCCAGCACACCGACCGGGCCGAGCTCCTCCTCGACGCGGTCGAGCACCTCCTCGACCTCCCCGGGCCGCGTCACGTCCAGCCGGTAGGCCCGCGCGGCCGACCCCTCCGCGGTGATCTTGCCGACGCTGTCGCGCAGACCGTCGGAGTCGACGTCGGTGGCCGCCACGATCGCTCCCTCGCGGGCCAGCGCCGCGGCTACCGCGGCGCCGATGCCGTTCGCCGCGCCGGTCACCAGGGCGACCCGTCCGGCCAGTCCGGTGCTCAGGTGTTGTGTCATTCCCCGCTCCTGCCTCTGTCGGTGTACCTGCCGTCCGGGCCGGCGGACCGGGCCGGTGCCGCCGCGGGATCACGACGTCACGGTGCGGTCGCCGGCCTCCTCGTGGGCGTCGTAGCCGTACAGCCAGGACTGCTCGTGCAGCCGCTGCCGCCGGGCGAGCTCGTCGTCGCGGCGGCGCTGGCCGGGACCGTCGGAGAGGTGCAGGACGGTCGCGTTGCGCCGGGAGATCTCGTGCACCCGGTCGACCCGGTCCCGGCGGAGGCGTTCGTAGCGCTCCAGGGCCTCGGCCGGCTCCACCCGCGGTGCGGACAGGCAGCGGGCCAGCACGACGGCGTCCTCGATCGCCTGGTTGGCGCCCTGGGCGACGAAGGGCAGCATCGGATGGGCGGCGTCGCCCACGAGCGTGACCCGCCGGCCGCTCCACCGCGGCACAGGATCGCGGTCGTGCAGGGCCCAGCGGGTCACCGCATCGGCGGCGCCGAGCAGGTCCCGCACCTGCGGATGCCAGTCCCGGTAGGCATCCGCGAGTTCGGTGACCGAGCCGGCCGCCGTCCAGGACTCGGGATACCACCCGGCCGCCGGCGCGGTCGCGCCGAAGCTGACCGACCGCCCGGCCGAGACCGGGTAGCACACCACGTGCCGGTCCGGGCCCAGCCACAGCACCACCTTCGGCTCCGCCCTCAGGAACGGCACCTGCTGCGCCGCGACCACCGCCCGGTAGATGCTCTGTCCCGAGAAGTGCGGCTCGTCGGCCATCAGCCCGGCACGGACCGTGGAGTGGATCCCGTCCGCGCCGGCGACGAGCCCGGCCGAGGCGGTCGAGCCATCGCCGAACTTCAGCGTCGCACCCTCGTCCGAGTCCGCGACGGAGACGACGCGGGCCGCCGCCCGCACCACGTCCGGACCCAGCAGGGACCGCAGCCCCTCGTGCAGATCCGCTCGGTGCACGGTGTAGTACGGCGCCCCGTACTCCTGCTCGCACTGGGCGCCGAGCACCGTACGGGCGATCACGCTGTTGTCGTCCCACCGCCGCAGCTCGATCGCCTCAGGGCGTACGGCCACCCGCCGCAGGTGCTCGGTGAGGCCGAGCCGCCGCAACAGTCGGGTGGCGTTGGGCGCGAGTTGGATACCGGCGCCGACCTGCCCGAAGGCGGGCGCCTGTTCCCAGACCCGGGCCGTCACCCCTTCCCGCTGCAGCGCCGCCGCCAGGGTGAGCCCGGCCAGGCCGGCACCGACGATTCCGACGTTCTCCATGGCCACTCCCTCGGCTCGCTGGTGCGTCAGTAGTAGAGGAGGGCCTTGTCCCAGTCCTCGTCCGGCCCGAAGAGGCTCCGCGGCTTGACGACGTCCTGGCTGACGGTCAGGGCGGCGTGCGGGACCAGGGTGCCGGGGGCCAGTCCGCGCACCTCGGCCTCGACGCCGAGCCGGGACCGGACGGCGGCGGTCAGCGCGGCCGTCGCCTCCTCCCGGAACTCGGGCGCCACCTCGATCTCCACCCGCAGCGCCGCCGGTGTCGCCTTCGCCCGCCAGAACATGACCTGGTGGGCGGCCGGCAGCTCGAAGACGAGCGTCTCCAGCTCGTGCTGGGCGATCCGCTTGTCGCCCACCGGATAGCCGAACCCGGACCGGCCCAGCACCCGGATCGTGGGCAGATTCCAGCCGCAGTCGCAGTCACGGTAGGACAGCTCCACCGCGTCTTCGAGGTTGTACCGGACCAGGGGCATGGCTTCCCGGTACAGCGGGGTGACCACGAGCTGCCCGCTGCCCTCCGGTACGACGGTCCCGTCCTCGGGCCGGTAGACCTCCGGGATGGCACGGTCCGACCAGAAGTGCAGGCGGCCGAACTGGCATTCGCCGGCGAGGCTGCCGGTCTCGGTGGACCCGTACTCCTCCACCACCGGAACGCCCCAGAGCTGGCTGATCCGGGCCCGGCGGGCCGGGGTGAGCGGCTCGCCGCCGACGAACAGCGCGCGCAGGGCCGGGAAGTCGGCACCCGGGTCGTGCCCGGCCAGCCGGGCCGCAGCCGCCCAGATCAGCGTCTCCGTCGGCATCGACCAGGTCAGCGTCACCGCCAGGTCGTGCAACACCCGCACGACCCGGGAGTACGGCATGGCCAGCGACCGGTTGTCACCGGGTACGACAGTGGCCCCGCGCAGCCGGGCGGCGCGGTGCGCCAGGTGACCGGTGATCATGAGGGCGTACGGCGTACGGACCAGGAAGACGTCGTCCGGTCCGATGCCGACCCACTTGCGGGCGTACCGCTCCGCCAGGTCGGTCCAGTCCTCCTCCGTGTAGTACGAGGCCGTGGGCCGCCCGGCCGTGCCGCTCGACTCGTGGTAGGTCGCCAGCCGTTGCCGCGGCACCGCCAACAGCCCGAACGGGTACGCGTCACGCAGGTCCTGTTTGCTGGTCAGCGGCAGGCCGGCGAAGTCGGCCCGGGTCCGGGGCGCGGCCCGCCCGGCGAGATGGCGCCGGTAGAACGGCGACCGCTCGGCCCAGGTGAGCAGGTGCCCCAGCTGGGCGTCCTGCAGCCGGGTCAGCTCCTCGAAGCTGCGCCACTGCCCCAGCTCCGGCAGGTCGGACAGCGTCTGCGTCATCTCACTCCTCCAGGTGGAGCACACGGTGGGCGTTGTGCCAGGCGATCCGGGCCCACTGGTCCGGCGAGGGGCCCACGGCGCGGAACTTGGCGAGCTCCACGTCCGGGTGCTGCAGCGGGAACTCGGAGCCGAACAGCAGCCGCTCCGCGCCCAGCCGGCGCAGCGCCTCGGCGAGGACGCTCGAGTAGCCGCCGGACGTCTCGAACAGGATGTTCGGCCGCGGCGCGATCACGTCGACCGCGTCGAAGTCGATGTTGCCGGTGCCGCTGTGCCCGAGCACGAAGGTGGTGCCCGGAAACCGGGTGGCCAGGGCGGTGAGCTCGCGTACTCCGCAGCCGTCGCGGATCAGGCAGACGGCGTACACGGGATGGCCCGCGGCGGCGGCTATCTCCACCAGCTCCCGGATCCTCGGGTCGGTCAGCGGGACACCGTGTACCGCCGGGGACACCTCCAGTCCGCGGAAGTCGGCCGCCCGTTTGTCGTACTCCTGCGCCGGGCGATGCGGGTTCGCGAAGTAGAAGGGCACCAGCCGCCCGCCCGACTCGCGGCAGGCAGCCAGCACCGCGTCGTTGTCCGGATCCGTGGTGACGTGGCCGCCCCGCACGAGCTGACGGGACAGCCGGTGGAGATCGATCGTCCCGCCCGCGCAGAGCGCCGCCCGTTCGATGCCCGATCCGTCCAGGGTGGCCAGCAGCTTCTCGGCGGCGCCCGCCACCGGGGCCAGCCGGGCGTGGAAGTCGAACAGCCGCTGGGCCATGCTCACTTCTCCAGGCAGAACTCGTCGATCGGGTAGCCGACGTGCCGCTCCGCGGTGGGCAGGTAGCCCAGCACCCGGTCACCGGGGCGCAGCTCGGTGGTGTTGAGCACCACGCCCTGCGGTCCGAGCACCCGTACGTGCCAGTCGTCCTGGACGATGAGGTTGACCTGCTCGCCCTGGGGCCCGACGGCGTCGATGGCCAGCAGCGGACGGGACTCGATCTTGACGCGGCCTACTGTCACCAGCCGGGTGGCGCCCTTGCTGTCGACGGCCCGCACCTTGCTGCCGGCGGTCAGCTCGCTCAGGTAGTTGGTCCGGCCCTCACCCGACAGCGTGTACGAGTGGATCGCCCCGGCGTTGACCCGGAACGGCCTGGTCGGCATGTACGGCAGGGGATGCGTCTCCGAGCAGCACAGGATCATGCCCTTGGAGTGCGATCCGACCAGGATGCCCTCGTCCTCCCGGAAGTGCGAGCAGGTGTCCACGCAGGCCCGCTCCCCCATGCCGACGTGCGAGATGCCGGTGATCTCCAGCTCGACCAGGTCCAGCGACCCGGGCTCCGAGGTGGCGGCGGTGCGCAGAGCTGTGGCGTCCCCGACCGCCCGCGCCGGCAGCAGGACACCGTCGGAGCCGCGTTCCAGGACACCGAAGACGATCTCGGCCTCCTCGACGTCGGCGACCGCGGTGATGATCACGTTGTCGGTGGCCTGGTGGGCCGCCGCCAGCACGATCTCGAGCGGGATCTTGGTCGGGTCCCGGAACAGGATGACGCTCCACGCCTGGGTGCGGGCCGCGACGCAGGCCTTGTCCAGCGTCTCGGCGTCGATGACCTCGACGAACTGGCCGAACTCGACGTCGGGGCGGCTGCCGTACTCCGGTGGCACGCCCTTCGTGACGTCGAGCAGGACGATGTCGACGCTCTCCAGCGACTCCGGCAGAGCGTTGCCGTGCGGCAGCAGCACCCGCTTGACGGTCGGTGGAAGGTCGGCCAGGTCGGCGACGTCCGCCGCCACGATGGCCTCGATCCGCTGGTGGATCGCCTCTTCGATGATCGCGGACTTGGCGGTGCTCGTGTCGCGGATGTCCAGCCAGGACAGTTTCACGGACTTCTCCTCTTCACCGGTGGAGCGGGACTGCAGTGCGGATGGTGCGGGCGGGCGTCACCGGGCGGCTGTCGTCAGCTCACGCGGCGGCAGCGCCGTGACGGGCTCGGCATGGACCCGGCCGGCGACCAGCCGGGCGAGCCGGCCGGCGTCGGGGGCCTCGAAGATGTTGCGGCCCATCGCCAGACCCTCGACGCCGGCGCTGAGGACCTCGTCCACGTGGGACAGCAGCGCACCGGTGTCGGGCAGCCGCGGGCCACCGGCGACGATCACGGGTACGGGACAGCTGCGCACCACGTCGGCCATCGCGTCCACCGCGCCGACGTACGGCAGCTTCACCAGGTCGGCGCCGAGGTCGGCGGCCAGGACGCCGGCGTGGGCCACCAGCTGCGGGTCGCGGGGGTTCTCGATGCGCGGGCCGCGTGGATACATCATCGCCAGCAGCGGCATACCCCACCGGTCGCACGATTCGGCCACCCGGGCCAGGTCGGCCACCTGGCGGGCCTCGTCGGCGGAGCCGAGGTTGACGTGCACGCTGACGGCGTCGGCCCCCAGGCGCAGCGCTTCCTCCACGCTGGCCACCAGGTACTTGGCGTCGGGGTCGGGGGCGTGGCGGGTGCTGGCGCTCAGGTGCACGATCAGCGCCGTCCGGCTCAGCAACCCGGGCTCGACGAACCGCAGGCCCCCTTTGTGCAGCACGATCGCGTCGACCCCGGCCGCGGCGAGCTGCGCCACCAGGGCTCCCGGGCCGCCGGCCACCACGATCGGGCCGTCGGAGATTGTGTGGTCCATCGGGACGACCAGCAGGCGGGTGCCGCCGTGGCGGTAGAGCCGCCGCAGCCGTACGGTGCGGCCGAAGGGCAGGTTGGCAGACAACGTGGTGCCTCCTCAGTACTGAGCGATCGGCCCGGCGCGATCAGGACGCGACCGCGGTCGCCAGGTCGAAGTTGTCGTGGTCGAGGCCGAACTCGTCGTGCAGGACGGTGACCGCGGCGCCCACCATCGGCAGCGGGACGGTGACCGAGGTCCGCAGCTGCGTGGCGGAGACCCAGCTGGTGGCGATGCCGGCCCGGCCCAGGGCGGCGAGCATCCGGGCCACGATCTCCGGCCGGTTCAGCAGCCCGGTGCCGATCAGCGAGACCTTGCCGACCTCGGCGTTGACCTCGACCTGCCCGCCGGCCGCACCCACCGCCGAGCGCAGCGGCTCCAGCAGCCGGGCGAGCTGGTCGCGGTGCACCGTGAAACCCATCCGGAACTCGGGTTCGCCGCTGCCCGAGCGAGCCACCAGGTCGACGGCCACCCCGCAGCGGCCGAGCGTCTCGAAGACCTGGGGGGCGACGTCGGTGTCGGCGCGCAACAGGATCCGGGCGACCGCGCGGTCGTGCGTGATGGCCACCACCGCGCCGCGGTTGTCCAGCGACTCGGCGGGCGCGATGAGCACGACGGTGCCGGGCTCAGCGGTCGCGGAGCTGCGTACCTCAATGTCCACTCCGCTGAGTGACGCCAGCTCGACCGCGCGGGAGTGCATCACCTTGGCGCCGCCGAAGGCCATCTCCGTCATGACGGCGGAGACCACCGTGGGCAGCCGCCGGCTGCCCGGCACGATCCTCGGGTCGGCCGTGTAGATGCCGTCGACGTCGGTGTAGACCTCGCACCGGCCGGCGCCCAGTTCCGCCGCGACCGCGACCGCCGTGGTGTCGGACCCGCCCCGGCCGAGGGTGACCACGTCGCCGTGCTCGTCGACGGCCTGGAAGCCGCTTACCACGACGACCCTGCCCTCGTCGAGCAGGTGGCGGATGCGGGTGGTGTCGATCCGCGCGATCAGCCCGGAGCCGTGCTGCCCGCCGGCCCGGATCCCCGCCTGCGCCGCGGTCAGCGAGGTCGCCGGGACGTCCCGGGCGGCCAGGGCCATGGCCAGCAGGGCGGCGGCGGCCGTCTCCCCGGTGGCCAGGAGCTGGTCGAGCTCCCGGGCGGGGCGGACCGGTGACACGATCTCGGCCAGGCGGAGCAACTCATCGGTGGTGTCACCCCGGGCCGAGACCACCACCACGACCGTATGTCCACTCGCGACAGTGCCGGCCACGACGCCGGCCACGTGCCGTACCTGCTCCACCGACGCCAGTGACGATCCACCGTATTTCTGCACCACAATGGGTTGCCGACTATTCATAGCGCGTTCACCCCGGAAGCTCGAAAGGGCGGAATGGTCCGGCCGGCGGATGCGGTAATGCGCATTCTGTCCGGGCATTGGCGACGCTAGCAGCGGGGTCACGGCCGGCGTAACTACCTGTTCAAGTGGCCGGAACTCACCTCGTTGCCTTACACGAACAAGTAGTTGTCAGTGCCGAAATGGCAGTGCAGGGTCGATCCGACGTCGCATTAACCCGCGCCGGAGGGACATTGACGTGACACCCGACACACATTCACCGGTCAACCCGCCACCAGCGGAACCGGGAACGGCGGACCACCGGCCGGAGGCGGCAGCCCTGCTCGATCAGCTGTTGGCACCGCACCCACCGGCCTTCGCGCTGCTGCACCGCCCGCAGGCCGGTCCGGACACTGTGGACATTGTGGCCGGCACCGCGTTCGTCGTGGACCGGCTGGCCGACCTGCCGCTCCCGGGCGACCCGGGCGCCGGCAACGACGAGCTCATCGCGCTGATCCCCTACCGGCAGATCATCGAACGCGGCTTCGTGTGTCACGACGACCGCACGCCCCTGGTGGCGATCCGGCCGGCACGCCGGGCCACGATCACCCGCACAGCGCTGCTGGAGCTCCTGCCGGACGAGCCGGTCCGGCTCGACGGTGGCGGCTTCGACCTCGACGACACGGCGTACGCCGACGCCGTGCGCACGGTCCTCGACGAGGAGATCGGCCGGGGCGAGGGTGCCAACTTCGTGCTCAAGCGCTCCTTCCTCGCCACCGTCGCGGACTACTCCGTACGCAAGGCGCTGGCCATGTTCCGGCGACTGCTCACCGGCGAGACCGGGGCGTACTGGAGCTTCGCGGTGCACACCGGCGACCGCACCCTGATCGGCGCCTCGCCGGAGCTGCACGTCGGGGTGCACGACCGGCGGGTCCGGATGAATCCGATCAGCGGCACCTACCGCTACCCGGCGGCCGGCCCCAGCGTGCCGGGAGTGCTGCGCTTCCTCGGCGACCCGAAGGAGACCGACGAGCTGTCCATGGTCCTCGACGAGGAGCTGAAGATGATGGCCCGCATCTGCCCGCAGGGTGGCCGGGTCCGCGGACCGCAGCTCACGGCCATGGCCCGGGTCGCCCACACGGCGTACCACATCGAGGGTGACAGCGACCGCGACCTGCGGGAGATCCTGCGCGAGACGCTCTTCGCGCCGACCGTGACCGGCAGCCCCGTGGAGAACGCCTACCGGGTGATCAACCGGCACGAGCGGCGCAGCCGTGGCTACTACAGCGGCGTGCTGGCCCACTTCGGCCGGGACGCCGGCGGCCGGCGGCTGCTGGATTCGGCGATCATCATCCGGACCGCGGACATCGACCGCTACGGCCGGCTGGACCTGGGGGTCGGCTCGACCCTGGTCCGGCACTCGGACCCGGCCGGCGAAGTGGCCGAGACCCGCAGCAAGGCGATGGGTCTGCTGAGCGCCTTCAGCGACGAGCCCGCCACGCCGGCCGGTCGTTCGGCAGCCCGGCC
>NZ_JBEZGQ010000254.1:0-9560 GCF_040650095.1 Actinoplanes sp. NPDC048791
CTGGTACGGCTGGAGTCCACCCCCGCCCTCGCTGCATCCTGCACCGCGAGCAGCATGTCGTCGTCGATGGTGCCCAGCCCCTCCTCCAGCTGCCCGAAACTCTCCAGGAACTCCGGCAGCTGGGCGGCCGCCGCGGCGTGGTCCCGCTCGGCCAGCGCGACCAGGTTCTTGGCCGCCTCCCCGTACGCCACCACGGCCGGGCGGACCTGCGCGTACTCGGCGGCCAGCCGGTCGGGCGCCAGCTTCGAGGCCGCGTCGTACTTGGTCACCAGCGTCGTCGCGTGCTCGCTCACCTCCGCCACGGCATAGGCCTCACGCTGGGCCGGCGTGGTCGCGTAGAGCGCCGACATCACGTCGGCGCGCAGGCCGTCGTGCATCATGTCCGCGTTCCACTGGCTGCTCATGCCGTCACTGATCGCCGCGATCTCGTCGGTGGCGTCGGCCTGGTTCGCCGATCCCCACTCCGCGGTGATGCCGACCAGGGCCACCGAGGCGACGCCTATGCCCGCCATCAGGATCAGCCGGGCGACGATGGTGAACCGGGATTGGGTGTGCGAATCGGACTCCACACCAATCGCATCGGCCGACGCGACGGACGCCTTAGGGTGGGGACATGACGGACGGCGATGCCCACCGCTGGGTGCGCGAGCCCGCCAAGGACAGCGGCTACGGGCGTACCCAGTACGAACGCGACCGGGCGCGCGTCCTGCACTCGGCCGGCTTCCGCCGGCTCGCGGCCAAGACCCAGGTGCACACCGCCGGCTCCGACGACTTCCTGCGTACCCGGCTCACCCACTCGCTCGAGGTCGCCCAGATCTCCCGCGAGATGGGCGCCCGGCTCGGCTGCGACCCGGACGTGGTGGACGTGGCCGGGCTGGCCCACGACATCGGCCACCCGCCCTTCGGGCACAACGGCGAGGCCGCGCTCAACGAGGCCGCCGAGGCCTGCGGCGGCTTCGAGGGCAACGCGCAGACCCTGCGCGTGCTCACCCGGCTGGAGGCCAAAGTCGACGGCGCCGGCCTCAACCTGACCCGCGCCTCCCTCGACGCCAGCTGCAAGTACCCCTGGCCGCGCCGGCCCGGCCGGCGCAAGTTCGGGGTGTACGACGACGACCGCCCGGTCTTCGACTGGATCCGCAGCTCCGCCCCGGCCGGCGAACGGCAGTGCCTGGAGGCCCAGGTCATGGACTGGGCGGACGACGTGGCCTACTCCGTGCACGACGTCGAGGACGGCGTGCACGGCCGCTACCTGTCGCTCGCGCCGCTGCTGCACGACGCCGGCGAACGCGCCGAGCTGTGCGCCGACGTGGCCGCCACCTATTCGGACGAGACCCCCGAAGCTCTGGGTGAGGCCCTGCGGCTGCTGCTCGCCGACGAGGTGGTGACCGCCGTCGCCGGCTACGACGGTGGCTACCGCTCCCAGGTCGCCCTCAAACGGATGACCAGCGTGCTGACCGGCCGTTTCGTCTCCTCGGCAGTCGGCGCGACGAACAGCCGGCACGGCTCCCGGCCGGTCCGCCGCTACGACGTCGACCTCATCGTGCCGCGCACGGTCCGTAACCAGTGCGCCCTGCTGAAGGGCATGGCATTGCGCTACGTGATGCGCGCCCGCGCGGCCGAGGACTGGTACGAACGCCAGCGCGAGATCCTCGTCGAGCTGGTCACCGTGCTCGGCGAGCGGGCGCCGGACCAGCTGGACCCGATGTTCGCCGAGCTGTGGAAGGCCGCGGAGACGGACGCGGCCCGGCTGCGCGTGGTCGTCGACCAGGTCGCGTCGCTGACCGACCCGGCGGCCGTCGCCTGGCACCGGACCCTGATGGCAGCGGGCCGGTGACGCGAGGCAGTATGTAGCCGTGGCGGGCAGGGTCAAGGACGAGGACATCGCGTTGGTCCGCGACCGGACCTCGATAGCGGACATCATCAACGAGACAGTGACGCTGCGCTCGGCGGGCGGCGGCAACCTCAAGGGGCTGTGCCCCTTCCACGACGAGAAGACCCCGTCGTTCACCGTGTCACCCGCCCGAAATGTCTACTTCTGTCATGGCTGCGGCGCGGGCGGCGACGCCATCAAGTTCCTGATGGACGCCGAGCACCTGACCTTCCTCGAGTCCGTCGAGCGGCTGGCCGGCCGGGCCGGCATCCAGCTGCGCTACGACGAGTCCGGTTTCAAGAACGAGGGCCCGCGCCAGCAGCCCGGCCAGAAGCAGCGCCTGATCGCCGCGCACGCGGCCGCCGCCGAGTTCTACGCCGAGCAGCTCAGCACCCCCGGCGCCCGCAAGGCCCGCGAGTTCCTGGCCCAGCGCGGCTTCGGCCGCGACGCCGCCGAGAAGTACGGCTGCGGCTTCGCCCCCGACGGCTGGGACCTGCTCGCCAAGCACCTGCGGCAGAAGGGGTTCACCGCCGAGGAGCTGACCGTCGGCGGGCTGGCCAAACCGGCCCGTTCCGGCTCGCTCATCGACCGGTTCCGCCGCCGCCTGCTGTGGCCGATCCGGGACCTGACCGGCGACGTGATCGGCTTCGGCGCCCGCAAGCTGTTCGACGACGACGACGGCCCGAAATACCTGAACACCCCGGAGTCGCCGCTCTACAAGAAGTCGCACGTGCTCTACGGCATCGACCACGCCAAGCGGGAGATGGCCAAGCAGGGCCGCGCGGTCATCGTCGAGGGCTACACCGACGTGATGGCCTGCCACGAGGCCGGTGAGCCGACGGCCGTGGCGACCTGCGGCACCGCCTTCGGCATCGACCACATCGGCGTACTGCGGCGGCTGCTGATGGACAGCGACAGCTTCACCGGGGAGATCATCTACACGTTCGACGGGGACGCGGCCGGGCAGAAGGCGGCGCTGCGGGCGTTCGAGGAGGACCAGCGTTTCGTCGGGCGCACCTTCATCGCGGTCAGCCCGGACAACATGGACCCCTGCGAGCTGCGGCTGGCCCGCGGTGACCTGGCGGTCCGCGACATGATCGCGAGCCGGGAGCCGCTGGTCGACTTCGCGCTGCGGCAGACCCTGTCCCGCTTCGACCTCGACACGGTCGAGGGCCGGGTCGAGGCGATGCGCCGGGCCGCGCCGCTGGTGGCCAAGATCAAGGACCGGGAGAAGCGCCCGGAGTACGCCCGCAAGCTCGCCGGTGACCTGGGGATGGATCTGGAGCCGGTGCAGCGGGCCGTGGCCGCCGCCTCGTCGCCCGAGCAGTCCGGTGCGCCCACCCCGCGCAAGCCGGCCGACAGCCCGCAGCGCCTGGTGGAACGTGAGGCCCTGAAGCTGGCCCTGCAGTACCCGGTGCTCTCCGGCCCGATGTTCGACGCGCTGGGCCCGGAGTGTTACGGCGACCCGGTCTTCCAGGGCATCCGCAAGGCGATCGCGGCGGCCGGCGGCACCGCGTCGGCCACCGGCGGCGCCGGCTGGATCGAGGCGGTCCGCGACCTGTGCGACGACCTGGGCGGCAAGGCCCTGGTCGGCGAGCTGGCGGTGGTCCCGCTGCACGTCGACGGCGAGGCCGACCTGCGGTACGTGCAGGTGACGCTGGCCCGGTTGCAGGTCGGCGCGGTCACCACCCGGATCAAGGAACTGAAGTCCAAGGTGCAGCGGATCAACCCGGTCGCGCACAAGGACGAGTATCTGGCTCTCGCCGGAGAGCTCTTCTCGCTCGAACAGCACGCTCGCGCCTTGCGCGACCAGGCGGCAGGTGGATTGTGAGTCTCTTTCGTCGGCGTCCCAAGCTCCCCGCCGCGCGGCGGCCGGCCCTCGAGGCGGAGGAACGCGTCCTGGCGTGGGCCTTCGTCGGGGACCCGGGCGGTGAGCAGGTGCTGGTCGCGACCAACCGCGGCCTGTGGCTGCCCGGTGGCGAGCGGCTCGGCTGGCACGAGATCCACAAGGTGGCGTGGTCGGGCCGCGAGCTCGTGATCACGCCGGCCGAGGTGGCCCAGGAGCGCGACGGCTACACGGTCCAGGTCGACGCGCCGGTGCGGGGTTTCCTGCTGCTGGAGCCCGGTGAGCTGCCCGATCAGGTGCGCACCCGGGTGACCCGCTCGGTGGCGTACACGTCGCACCACCCGCTGCCGCCCAACGGCGGGGTCCGGGTGGTCGGCCGCCGGGTGAGCGGGGTGGACGGGCTGAGCTGGGCGGTCCGCTACGACGCCCGGACGGCCGTGGACGCCGAGCCGATCATCGAGGTCACCGACCAGCTCGTCGGTTCCGCGCGGGACGCGACCACCCCGTCGCTCTGATTTTTGTCGGACCCTTTCACTAGGGTCGGCCGGGTGACGCTCATTCACGCCCGGGGGCTGGTCAAGAGGTTCGAGGGGTTCACCGCGGTCGACGGCATCGACGTCGACGTGCGCCGGGGGGAGGCGTTCGGCTTCCTCGGTCCCAACGGTGCGGGCAAGAGCTCCACCATGCGCATGATCGGCTGTGTCTCCCCGCCGACCGACGGCGTGCTGCGCATCCTCGACATGGACCCGCGGCGGGACGGCCCGGCGATCCGCGCTCGCCTCGGCGTCTGCCCGCAGCTCGACAACCTCGACCTCGAGCTGACCGTCCGGGAAAACCTGACCACGTACGCCCGCTTCTTCGGCATCCCGCGCAAGGTCGCCCGGGCCCGGGCCGACGAGCTGCTCGACTTCGTCCAGCTCACCGAGCGGGCCGACAGCAAGGTCGAGCCGCTGTCCGGCGGCATGAAACGCCGGCTGACGATCGCCCGGGCGCTGGTCAACGAGCCCGAGATCGTGCTGCTCGACGAGCCCACCACCGGCCTCGACCCGCAGGCCCGCCACCTGGTGTGGGAGCGGCTGTTCCGGCTCAAGCAGCAGGGTGTGACGCTGGTGCTCACCACTCACTACATGGACGAGGCCGAGCAGCTCTGCGACCGCCTGGTGGTGATGGACGGCGGCAAGATCGTGGCCGAGGGTTCCCCGCGCGACCTGATCGAGCAGTATTCGACCCGCGAGGTCGTCGAGCTGCGCTTCAACGCCGAGTCCCAGGAGGTCTTCGCGGACAAGCTGGCCGGGGTGGGCCGGCGGCTGGAGGTCCTGCCCGACCGCATCCTGCTCTACGTGACCGACGGCGACGACGCGGTGGCCGAGGTGCAGCGCCGGGCGCTGAGCCCGGCCAGCGTGCTGGTGCGCCGCAGCAGCCTGGAGGACGTGTTCCTGCACCTCACCGGCCGGACGCTGGTGGACTGAGATGACCCGCTACGTCCTGGAGTATCACCTCGTCAGCTACCGCCGCGTCTGGCGGTCCAGCGTGCTGTCCTCCTTCGTGCTGCCGCTGCTCACCATGCTGGGCTTCGGGGTCGGCGTCGGTGCGTACGTCACCGGCGGCGTCGAGGGAGTGCCCTACCTGGACTGGATGGTGCCCGGCCTGATCGCCTCCACCGCCATGCAGGTGGCGATCGGCGACTCGACCTGGCCGGTGCTGGGCGGCTTCGAGTGGCAGCGGATCTACTTCGGTCAGGCGGCCGCCCCGCTGCGCGTCGCCGACATCCTCGACGGGCATCTCGCGTTCGTCGTCTTCCGCACGTTGATCAGCTGCGCGGCGTTCCTGGCCATCGCCACGGCATTCGGCACGATGCATTCGTGGTGGGCGCTGCTGACGCTGCCGATCGCCGCGCTGGTCGGCCTGGCCGTGGCCACCCCCGCGTTCGCGTATGCGGCGACGGTCCGCATCGACAGTTACCTGGCGGTGCTGTTCCGGCTCGGCGTGATCCCGATGTCGCTGTTCTCCGGCGTGTTCTTCCCGGTCGAGTCGCTGCCGGGGTTGCTGCGCTGGATCGCGTACGCGCTGCCGCTGTGGCACGGCGTCGACCTGAGCCGGGCTGCCACGCTGGGCGTCGCGCCGGCCTGGTCGCCGGTCGGGCACGTGCTCTATCTGGCCCTGTGGGCGGGCGCCGGCTGGCTGCTGGCCTACCGGGCGTTCCGCCGCCGGCTCGTGGTGTGAGGGGCTGACATGCTGACTCTGGTACTGCCGCGGCTGATCTCGTTCGAGGGCGCCGGCCGGCGTTCGGCGTCCGTCGTCGAGCGCAACGTGACGACGCTGCAACCGTCGTACTGGCTGGTGATGGCCTCGGGCTTCATCGAGCCGATCCTCTACCTGTTCTCGATCGGCGTCGGCGTGGGCGCGCTGGTCGGCGACCTGACGCTGCCCGACGGCCGGGTGATCGGCTATGCGGCGTTCGTCGCCCCGGCCATGCTGGCGTCGTCGGCGATGAGCGGGGCGCTGTCGGAGACGACCTTCAACTTCTTCGGCAAGATGAAATTCATGAAGCTGTACGACGGGATGCTGGCCACCCCGTTACGGCCGATCGAGATCGCGCTGGGCGAGCTGGCCTGGGCGATGATCCGCGGCAACATCTACGCCGCGGCGTTCCTGGTGGTCATGGTGGCGATGGGCCTGACCACGCCGGGCCTGGCCGTGGCCGCGTTCGGGGCGGCCGTGCTGGTCGGCTTCGCCTTCGGCGGCACCGGGATGGCGCTGTCCACGTTCATGCGCAGCTGGCAGGACTTCGACCTGGTGGCGTCGGTCCAGTTCGCGCTGTTCCTGTTCTCCGGCACGTTCGTCCCGGCGCAGGCCTACCCGGCGGTGCTGCGCTGGGTGGTCGAGGTGACCCCGCTGTACCGCTCGGTCGACCTGATCCGCGCGATCACCACCGGCGAGGTCGGCTGGCTCCAGGCGCTGGACGTGCTGTATCTGCTGGCGCTGTTTGCGCTCGGCCTGGCGGTGGCGGGCCGCCGGATGGGCAAGCTGCTCTGCCGATAGCTGAAAGGTGGCTGAGATCAGGTGATTAGACGGGCATAACACCGGGCACCACCCCAGCTGAGGTCGTCTTTCGTGCGCGGTGTGTCTCCGGGGCACGAGGGCGGAAGCCGGCCGAACGGACATCGCCGCAGCGCCCGGAGGGACCCGTCATGAAGCTTCACAAAGACAACGACTCGAAGAGCGAGGCCGACGACAGAGCCCGCCACGATGTCGCGAGCACCAGGACGGCGGAGGACAGGGACAACGACCTGTCGGCTCCGAGCCCCGACGAAGGCCCCGACAACCCGGCGAAGCTGAAGGGCAAGGGCATCTTCGCGGCGCTCAAGCGCACCTTCAAGCAGTTCTCCGAGGACAACGTCACCGACTGGGCCGCCGCGCTGACCTACTACGGCGTCCTGTCCATCTTCCCGGGCGTGCTCGTGCTGGTGTCGATCCTCGGCATGCTCAGCGACAACGGCCAGCAGACCGTGCAGGACACCGTCAGCGAGATCGCCCCGACCCAGATCAAGGACCTCCTCGACCAGGTCCTCAACCAGGTCTCCGACCCGGGCACGGCCGGCTTCGCCGCGATCCTCGGTCTGGCCACGGCGTTCTGGTCGGCGTCCGGCTACATCGGTGCGTTCATGCGCGCCTCGAACGCGATCTACGACGTCCCCGAGGGCCGCCCGATCTGGAAGACCCTCCCGATCCGCCTCGGCGTCACCGCGGTGGTCGGCCTGATGCTGATCCTCTCGGCCGTCATCGTCGTCTTCACCGGCGACCTGGCCCAGGCGGTCGGCGACACCATCGGCCTGGGTTCGGCCGCCGTGACCACCTGGAACATCGCCAAGTGGCCGGTCCTGATCATCCTGGTCAGCCTGATGTTCGCGATCCTCTACTGGGCCTCCCCGAACGCCAAGACCGGCGGCTTCCGCTGGGTCAGCCCCGGCGGCATCTTCGCCGTGGTGATCTGGCTGATCGCCTCCGGAGCCTTCGCCCTGTACCTGGCAAACTTCGCCAACTACAACAAGACGTACGGCACCCTGGGCGGCGTGATCGCCTTCCTGGTCTGGCTGTGGATCTCGAACATCGCCATCATGCTGGGCGCCGAACTGGACGCCGAACTCGAACGAGGCCGGGCAATCGCCGCAGGCCACCCGGCCGACGACGAACCCTTCCTCCAGCTGCGCGACGACCGCAAGCTCAAGAAGGGCAGCGAAAAAGGCCTGAGCACCAACTGACCGCCCGCTCCACCGAACCGACGGCCGCGCCCCTCACCGGGGGCGCGGCCGTCGGCCTGTCCGGGCGCTGTCTTCTACTGGGGGTGCTGACCGTCCTTCACGCCGAGACCGGGCCGGGCGGCTCGTAACCGGGGCACCCGGACCTGCCGGGTCCCTTGCTCACCCTCCTGCCCGGCGGTTCGCCGCATCGGCGACGATCGCACCTGCCGTGGGCGGCTGTGGCCTCGAGATCTTGGTGGGGATTGGCCCCTATGGCGGTTTCAAAGTTTGGTTACAACACCCACGTTCGCGCAGGTAGGAGTGGGTTTATGGCGGCCAGGTTGTCGATGGTGGAGCGGGAACGGATCGGCTTGGGGCGGGCGGCGGGTGAGTCGATGCGGCAGATTGCCCGGTGTTTAGGGCGGGCACCATCGACGGTGTCGCGGGAGGTCGCTCGGTTCGAGAAGTACGGTCAGCGGTATCTGCCGTCGATGGCTGACTGGGCGTGCTGGCTGCGGCATCGCCGGCCGGGGCGGGTGGCGCGGCTGGCTGCTGATCCGGTGGTGCGGGATCTGGTCCTGGCGGGTCTGCGGCAGCGGTGGTCGCCGCAGCAGATCGCCGCCCGGCTGCGCGTCGAGTATCCCGAGCATCCGGAGTGGCACGTGTCGCACGAGACGATTTACCAGGCCATCTATCTGCAGACCCGTGGGAACCTGCGTGCTGAGCTGAGCCGTCAGGTCGCGTTGCGTTCCGGTCGGGCGGCGCGCCGGCCCCGTGCTCAGGCCGCGGGAGCAATCCGCTCGTCGCGGCCCTGGCTGGGCTTGAACATCAGTGCCCGCCCCGCCGAGGCGCTGGACCGTGCCGTGCCCGGACATTGGGAAGGCGACCTGCTCGAAGGCACCCGCCGTGGTGGCCTGAACTCAGCGATCGCGACGCTTGTGGAACGCTCCACACGATTCGTCATCCTGGTCGGGCTGCCTGAAGGCAAGCTGTCCGAACACGTCGCGGCGCAGCTGGCCGCGGCGATGGCCTGGCTGCCGGGGCGGTTACGGGCGTCGCTGACCTGGGACCAGGGCTCGGAGATGGCGTCCTGGCGCCAGTTCCACATCGCCACTGACTGCCCGGTCTACTTCTGCGATCCCCACCACCCCTGGCAACGCGGATCGAACGAGAACACCAACGGTCTGCTGCGGCAGTACTTCCCGAAAGGGCAGTTCGACTTCACCACGATCGACCAGGCCGGCCTGGACCAGGTTGCCGACGAACTCAACCGGCGACCCCGGATGACCTTGGGCTGGGCCAACCCGGCTGAGAAAATGGCAGAACTACTCGGTGTTGCAACCACCGGTTGAGCTCGCATATAACGGCCAGATTTACCAAGATCTACGTCTCCAAGATGGTGGGGGAGGGGCACGTGAGGGGGCTGGCGCGCGGACCCTGCCTTCGCACTGGCTTGTCGGACTCGCACGTGCTCGCCCCGGTTCCGCGCGTGCCACGCGCGCCGGTCGCGCACGCGTCTCGCGCCTGCTTGCCATGCGCCCCCACGCGATCCCGTTCGCGGCCTGCGCGCGCCACGCCCCGTGCGCCAGTCCCAGCGCCTGGC
>NZ_JBEZGQ010000255.1:0-9557 GCF_040650095.1 Actinoplanes sp. NPDC048791
GCCGGCACGGGCACCGGGCGGCACCCAGCTCGGAGATGAACCGGTCCACCGTGCCCCGGCTGCGCGCCTCGTCGGCGAGCGACTCGCCGACGATCCGGCCGGCCAGGTCCACGGCGAGCGTGCCCACCTCGGAGCGCAGGTCGCGCACAATGCTCTCGCGCTGGGCGGCGAGCTGGTCGCGCCCGGACGCGATGATGCGGTCGGATTCCTCCCGGGCCTTGGCCAGGACGTCCTGACGGATGCCCTCGGCGTCGGCGCGGGCCTCGTCACGGATGCGCGCGGCCTCCGTACGAGCCTCCGACAGCTGCGCGCGGTACTGCTCGAGCAGCTCGTTCGCCTCGGCCTGGGCGGCTTCGGCGCGCTTGAGGCCACCCTCGATCGCGTCGACCCGCGCCGCGAACGTCTTCTCCATCATCGGGAAGACGAACTTCATCAGCACGAAGCAGAGCAGGGCGAACGCGACCGTACCGACCACGATCTCTTCCCACGCGGGAATGATCGGGTTGTGTTCAGTTGTCTCGCCGCCCTCGGCGGCCAGGTACGCAAGCATGGGAGCTCCGTTCCGCAAGGGGAGAACTAGCCGACGTTCGGAGCCAGGTTCTGCCAGATGAAGCCGAACGCGATGCCCAGCAGGGCCAGCGCCTCGATGACGGCGAAGCCGATCCAGACGTAAGGCAGGGTCAGACGCGAGGACTCCGGCTGGCGGGCGGTCGACTGGATGTAGGCGGAGAAGACCAGACCGACACCGATGCCAGGACCGATGGCGGCGAGGCCGTAACCGATGGCGGCGGTGCTACCCACAACTTCGGCGAGAATCATTGCTCAGTTCCTCCTGGTATCTCGCGTGACTGTCACGCGGGACGACAACGGGGTGGTACTCGAACAGCTCAGTGCTCGTCGGCGAGCGCACCCTGCACGTAGCTCGCGGTCAGCACCGTGAAGACGTAGGCCTGCAGGATGATCACCAGGAACTCGAGGAAGGTCAGCGCGATCGTCATGATCCACGACACGATCGAGAACGGTGCGTACCACACGTTCTCGGCGAGCATCGCGAAGCCACCGAGCGTGAACACCAGCAGCAGCATGTGGCCGGCGAACATGTTGGCGAAGAGTCGGACCGCCAGCGAGAACGGGCGGACCATGAAGTTCGAGAAGAACTCGATCGGGATCAGCAGCGGCAGGATGAACCACGGCGCCGGCGGGATGAGCGCGGCCTTCATGTACTTGAAGAAGCCGCCGTGGTGCCGGATGCCGACGTAGATGAACATCACGTAGCTGATGACCGCGAGGATCGCCGGGAACGCGATGTGCGAGTTCGGCGAGATCTGGATCAGCGGCACGATGCTGAAGAGGTTGTTCAGCAGGATGAAGCAGAACAGCGTCGTGAGGTACGGCGCGAACGCGACACCTCGCGCCCCGATCATCTCGACGGCGATGTTGTTGCGCACGAATCCGTAGAGGCTCTCGGCGAGCCACTGCTTCTTCGTGGGCACCAGCTGCGGCTTCCGGTACGACACCAGGAAGAAGATGATGATCAGAGCAACGGCCACCCAGACCAACAGCGTGATCTTGGTGAACCAGTACGACTCGTGAGCGCCCCACGGCAGGATGCTGGGCAGGTAGAAGTCCTCGACGCTGGGCGGGAACTCCGCTGCGAGGACCGTCGACTGACCGATCACCGTAGCCCTTTCCTGTCAGGCGCCGAGACGGCGCACGATGAGGTAGACACCGCCGGCGATACCAACGACGGCGCCGATTCCGGCGAAGATGCCCTTGGTGCCGACGTAGTGGTCGACCAACCAGCCGATCCCGCCCCAGACCAACATGCCCCCGAGGAGATAACTGACCGCCGTCATCCCCTGGCCCGTGTCGGGCGGGTTCTGACCGTCGTCATCGTGGGGTTTGCTGGGAGGTTCTTGACCGGTCATGACGGCCCGAACGATATCAGCAGGTAAGACGAAGCTAAGCGGGACCCCCCGCACAACCGCAGTTGTCCAGGCGTCAGGGGTCTCGCAACTCGGCAACACGCTACTCCCCCTCCGCCAGAACCGGACAACTTTGTCGCGCGTCAGTCACCGGATCGTGGACAGAGCCCTCCCATAGCGGCACTGACCAGTCGAAACGCCGGTGCTGAAGATCACTTGGAGAGGCTGGTCCGAGCCACCCACCAGATCTGCACAGCCGTCCAGCCGAGCACCCCCGCGACGATCCCCCAGCCCATCGCGAGCCGGCCCGGCCACTCCGAGGAGATCACAAACACCATGATCACGCCGAGCAACGCGTACTTCACCACGTACGTCAGCAGCCCCAGCGGCAGCACCAGGGCCGGGCGCACGGTGTCGGCCCAGGCGAACACCAGGGTCGTCATGGTGAAGCTGACCGTCACGACGCCCACGCCGGCCGCGGCGCCCACCGCGGCGTCGCCGCCACCGGCGAAGAAGCCGACCGACGCCGCGCAGATCATCAGCGCGACCGAGAAGGCGGTCAGGAAGGGCAGGTGCTCCACCCGCCAGCGCGGATCCTCCGGCAGCGGCGGCAGATCCGGCAGCGGGCGGTTGTCGTCGTCGTAGTCATTCCGGGCCGGCGCCGGCTGAGCCGGGACCACGCGGTCGGCGGAGTCGTTCACGCCGGCACCCCCGCCCGGTCGTACGCCGGGAAGGCCCGGACCAGCTCGGCCACCTCGTCGGCGACCTCGCGCAGCTGCGTGGCCCCGCCGACCGAGGCCGGGTCCGCGCGCACGGCCACGGCGATCAGCCCGGCGATCTGGCGCATCTCGCCCTCGCGCATGCCCTGGGTGGTGACGCTGGGAGTGCCGACCCGGATGCCCGACGCCGTCATGGGCTGCTCCGGGTCGTACGGGATGGCGTTCTTGTTCAGGGTGATCCGGGCACGGTCGCAGCGCGCCTCGGCGTCACGGCCGCTGACCCCGGTGTCGCGCAGGTCGACCAGGGCCAGGTGGGTGTCGGTGCCCCCGGAGACCGGGCGCATCCCCTCGGCGGCCAGCCCGGCGGCCAGCGCCTGGCTGTTCTTGACCACCTGGTTCGCGTACGACTGGAAGTCGGGCAGCGCCGCCTCCCGCAGGGCGACGGCCTTCGCGGCGACGGCGTGCATCAGCGGCCCGCCCTGGGTGAACGGGAAGACGGCCTTGTCGATGCGTGCGGCAAGCTCCTCACGACACAGGATCATGCCTCCCCGCGGTCCCCGCAGCACCTTGTGGGTGGTGCAGGTGACGACATCGGCATGCGCTACGGGCGACGGGACGGCCCGCCCGGCGACCAGCCCGATGAAGTGCGCGGCGTCGACCATCAGGTACGCACCCACCTCGTCGGCGATGTCCCGGAAGGCCTTGAAGTCGATCAGCCGGGGATACGCCGTCGCGCCGCAGACGATGAGCTTGGGCCGGTGCGCCTGGGCCAGGTCGCGGACCTCGTCGTAGTCGATCAGCTCGGTGTCGCGGCGCACGGTGTAGCCGACCGGGTGGAACCACTTGCCGGAGAAGTTGACCCGGCTGCCGTGGGTGAGATGGCCACCGTGCGGCAGCCCCATGGCCAGCACGGTGTCGCCCGGCTGGATCAGCGCCGCGTACGCCGCCATGTTCGCCGACGAGCCCGAGTGCGGCTGGACGTTGGCGTGCTCGGCCCCGAACAGCTCCTTGGCCCGGTCGACCGCCAGCTCCTCGGCCCGGTCGACCTCGGCGCAGCCGCCGTAGTAACGCCGTCCCGGATACCCCTCGGCGTACTTGTTGGTCAGCGTCGAGCCGAGCGCGGCGAGGACGGCCGGGGACGTGAAGTTCTCACTGGCGATGAGCTGCAGCCCGCCGCGCTGGCGGGTCAGCTCGCCCAGGATCACCTCGGCGATCTCCGGGTCCTCGTGCTCGAGCGCGCCGAAGTCGGGACCCCAGAAAGTCTCCATGACGCGCTCCCTCACCGTCGGCGACGCTGCCGAGATCGAGCATATGGCTTATGGGGGCCTGCCTGCGGGCACAGTGGTGGTATGCGTTGCCTCGTCACGGGCGCCACCGGGTACATCGGTGGCCGCCTGACGCCCCGTCTGCTCGATGCCGGCCACTCCGTCGTCTGCCTGTCCCGCAGTGCCGCCCGGCTCCGCGACGTGCCCTGGGCCGGGCGGGCCGAGGTGGTGGAGGGCGACCTGTCCGACCCCGGCACACTGCCGGCCGCCTTCGAGGGCGTCGACGTCGCCTACTTCCTCATGCACTCGCTCGGGCAGCCGGACTTCGAGCGCATCGACCGCGAGGCGGCGCACAACTTCGCCACCGCGGCCAAGGCGGCCGGGGTCAGCCGGATCGTCTACCTCGGCGGTCCCGAGCCGCCGCCCGACGAGCACCCCTCGGCCCACCTGCGCTCCCGGGCCGAGGTAGCGAAGATCCTGCTGGACAGCGGGGTGCCGACGGCGGTGCTGCGGGCGCCGGTGATCATCGGCTCGGGCTCGGCGTCGTTCGAGATGCTGCGCTACCTGACCGAGCGGCTGCCGATCATGATCACTCCACGCTGGGTGCGCAACCGGATCCAGCCGATCGCCGTCCGGGACGTGCTGCGCTACCTGATCGGCGTGGCCACGCTGCCGGCCGAGGTCAACCGGGGCTTCGACATCGGCGGGCGGGACGTGCTGACCTACCTGGAGATGATGCGCCGCTACGCCCGGGTCGCGGGGCTGCGCCGGCGGATCATCCTGCCGCTGCGGCCGCTGAGCCCGTGGCTGTCGGCGCACTGGGTGGGCGCGGTCACGCCCGTGCCCAACGCTATCGCCCGGCCGCTGGTCGGCAGCCTGATCCACGAGGCCTTCGCCCACGAGCACGACATCGCCGAGTACGTCCCCGACGAGGGGCTGCTGGGCTTCGACGACGCCGTGCGGCTCGCTCTGGGCAAGGTCCGCGACGCGAACGTGGAGACCCGCTGGTCGAACGCGGTGGGCCGGGACGCGGCGGCCGAGCCGCTGCCCAGCGATCCGGACTGGTCCGGCGGCAGCGTCTACGTCGACGAGCGCACCCGTACGGTGGCCGCGCCCACCCGGGCGCTGTGGCGGGTGATCGAGGGTGTCGGCGGCGAGAACGGCTGGTACTCGTTCCCGCTGGCCTGGTCGGTGCGCGGCTGGATGGACCGGCTCGTCGGCGGCGTCGGCCTGCGCCGCGGCCGGCGCGACCGCAACCACCTGCTGGTCGGCGAGGCGCTGGACTGGTGGCGGGTCGAGGAGATCAAGCCGGGTGAGCTGCTGCGGCTGCGGGCCGAGATGAAGGTGCCGGGGCGGGCGTGGCTGGAGATGTCGGCCGAGCCCGGGCCGGACGGGACGAGCGTCTACCGGCAGCGGGCCATCTTCGTGCCGCGCGGGCTGGCCGGGCACGCGTACTGGGCGAGCGTGGTGCCGTTCCACGGGGTGATCTTCAGCGGCATGGCCCGCAACATCGCCAACCAGGCCACCCGCTGACCGGCGGCCGCCCGCTCACCGGGCGGCGCGGCTCAGCCGGTCGCGGACGGCCAGCCAGTCCTCGGTGTCCGGCGGCCGCTGCACGATGATCGTGCCGACCCCGGCGTCGTCCAGGCGGTGCAGGGCCGCGTAGAGATCCGCCGCGTACTCGCGGGGGTCGGCGCTGAGCACCTCCGCCGCGTCGTAGTCGCCGGCTGTCTCATAGCTCAGCACCGCGACCGGGGCGGCCAGGCCGCTGCGGTCCACAGTTTTCACGTCGTCGACGAGCAAAACCGTCGCCTTGGGGGCGTAGTGGCGCCGGCTCATGCCCGGCGAGGGCCGGGCCGTGCCGTCGGTGACCACCGCTTCGGGCAGCGCGATCGCGCCGGTCACCTCGCGCAACGGGCGCAGCGCCAGCGCACCCGGGCGCAGCAGCGTGGGCGTCGGCGTGGTCAGGTCGAGCACTGTCGACTCGATGCCCCACGAGGCCGGGCCGCCGTCCAGCACCAGCGGCACGTCCGGCAGGCTGCGCAGCACGTGCTCGGCGGTGGTCGGCGAGATGCCCTCCGACCTGTTCGCGCTGGGCGCCGCCAGCGGCAGGTTCGAGGCCTCCAGCAGCTTCAGGGCCACCTCGTGCGCCGGCACCCGGATCGCGATCGTCGGGGTCGGGGCGCCCACCTGCGGCAGGTGCTTCGCCCGCTCGACGACCAGGGTCAGCGGGCCCGGCCAGAACTGCGCGGCCAGCTCGTTCGCGGCGTCGGGCCACTCGTGGGCCAGCGCGCGGGCCGCCGCCACGTTGGCCACGTGCACGATCAGCGGGTTCCAGGACGGGCGGTTCTTCAGGCGGTACACCTCGGCCACGGCCTTCGCCGAGAAGGCGTGGGCGCCCAGGCCGTACACGGTCTCGGTGGGGAACGCGACGACGGACTCGTCCCGCAGCAGCTCCACCGCGCGGCGCAGGCCGCCGGCGTCCGGTCCGACGATCGTCACGCGGGCCTCGGTGCTCCCGGCAGCAGGGCGTCCACGAGCGGGTACAGCGCCTCTTCGATGGTGTCGCCGATGCGCTGGAACGTCTGGTCGCCGCGGCCCCAGGGGTCGTCGAGGTCGTCGCCGGGCTGCGGCTCGGTCTCGGCGCGCAGCCGGGCCGCCGCCGCCACCACGGCAGCGGCGCGGGCGGCGAAGGTCTCGGGGTCGGTGCCGGCCGGCGGGAGCGACCCGGACTCCAGGTCGCGCAGCAACCGGGCCAGATGCCCGAGGACGAACGTGCGGCCGTCCGCACCCGGCAGCAGGGCGTGCACGTAGTCGCTCTGGTCGGCCGTCGCGGTCAGGATCAGGTCGGCCTCGTCCAGCTGGGCGCTGGTCAGCTTGCGGGCCAGGAAACCGTCTGTGCTGCCCCCGCGCAGGGTGATCTGCCGGGCCGCGGGCGGGTTCATCTCCTCGCCCTCGTGCCAGCCGCCGGTGCCCGCGCTGACACTGCGCAGCAGGTCGTCGAGCTCGGCGTCGGGATCGAGCTTGCCGAGGCGCTGGGCGGCGGCCAGGACCAGCAGCCGCTCGGCCATCGGCGACCGGCAGATGTTGCCCATGCACACGTGCAGCACTGTGAACGGCATCGTCAGGACTCCACGGCCAGGATGTCCGGCACGACGTCCCGCAGCTTCTCGAACGGCACCGCGCCGTTGCGCAGCACCCGGGGCACGTCGCCGGTGACATCGACGATCGTGCTCGGCGCCGGGTCGGCGGCCGCCCCGGCCTCGAGGTAGACGCGGACCGCGTACTCGAGCTGGTCGCGGGCCTCCTCGGCGGTGGTCGGGGCCGGCTGACCGATCTTGTTGGCCGTGGTGACGGCCATCGGGCCCACCTCGCGCAGCACCTCCAGCGCGACCGGGTGCAGCGGCATCCGGACCGCGACCACGCCGCCGGTGTCGCCCAGGTCCCACTGCAGGCTGGGCGAATGCTCGACCATGATGGTCAGCGCGCCCGGCCAGAACGCGTCGGCCAGCTCACGCGCCGCCCGGGGCAGCGAATAGACCAGGCCGTCCAGGGTGTGCCGGGAGCCGACCAGCACCGGCGGGGGCACGCGCCGGTCCGCACCGCGGGCGTTCTGCAGGGCGTTGACGGCATGCGCGGTGAACGCGTCCGCACCCACGCCGTACACGGTGTCGGTGGGCAGCACGACGAGCTCACCGCTCTTGACCGCCTCGACAGCCGCGGCGATGCCGCGATCGCGCTCGGCCACGGCCCGACAGTCGTAGAGCATCACAAGTTGCAGTGTGCCATGGCGCGCACGAAGTGCCCTACACGCGGCGGGCCGTCGCATATCGTGGGCGGCCGGTCAGATCCTGATGGGCGGCGACCTCGGTGAAGCGCCCGTCGGCCCGCAGCAGCTCCGGCACCGCCGCCGCGTGCACATCGTCGTGCTCGATTCCGAGCACGCCGCCGGGCCGCAGCAGCGCCGCGGCCAGGGCGATCACCGGGCGGATCACGACCAGGCCGTCCGCGCCGCCGAAGACGGCCTCCGCCGGGTCGTGGTCGGCCACTTCCGGGGGTACGGCGGTCCCGTCCGGCACGTACGGCGGATTGCACAGCAGCACGTCCACCATGCCCCGGCAGTCGGCCAGCAGCCCCGGATCCGTCACGTCGCCCGGCACCACCCGCACCACGGGGAACGCCGCGGCATTACGGCGCAGGTACTCGAGCGCCGCCGGCGACCGTTCCACCGCGATGACCCGGCCCGGTGCGGCCTCGTCGGCGACCGAGCAGGCGATGGCGCCCGTACCGCTGCACAGGTCGACCACCGTCGCACCCGGCGCGGTGTGCTCGATCCCCCAGCCGGCCAGCAGCTCGGTCTCCGGCCGCGGCACGAAAACCCCCTCGCCCACCGCCAGCTCCAGGTGCCGGAAGGCGGCCGTGCCGAGCAGGTGCTGCAACGGGATCCGCTGCGCCCGCTGCTCGACCAGCCCGGTGAACCGGCTCGCCTCGTCGCCGCGCACGGTGTCGATCAGCAGCAACCGGCCGCGCCCGACCCCGAGAACGTGCGCGGCGAGCAGTTCGGCATCGACGCGCGGCGACGAAACGCCCGCCCCGGCAAGCAGTGCGGTGGCCTTGGCCAGCACCGGGGCCAGGCGCGTCCGTTCCGTTCCGGTCGAGGGGTGTTCGTGCGTCGGTGTCACGGCATAATCATGGAACGTCGTCTCTCGACGGTGACCGGCCGGGTCACTCGGCGATGAACGGCGTCGGCGGGAGGGGCCTGGATGGCCGTGGCGGCACCATGACGTGGCTCGATCAGCTCGGCGACAACGTTGACGACCTGCGTACGGCGGGCAAGCTCCAGCAGGGCGGCCGGTCCGCGGAGGCGTTGACGATCCTCGACAAGGTGCTCGCCCGTACGACCGACCCGCTGACCCGGGCGTACGCGCTCGTCCAGCGGTTCGGTGCCCTGATCAACCTGGGCCGGGTCGCCGAGTTCGCCACCGCGATGACGCTCGCCTCGAACGCGGTCCGGGAGACCTCCGACCCGTACCTGCGTGGTCAGATGCACGCGTTCGCGGCGCTGGGGGCCCACCTGCAGAGCGCCCTGGACCGCGGGGTCACCCATCTCGTGCAGGCGTCGCGCGCGCTGGCGGCGGTGCCGGACGGCGACAGCGAGACGGCGTGGGGCTGGCACGACCTCGCCATGGCGTACAGCTATCTCGGTTTTCACGGCCACGCGCTGACCGCGATCGAGCAGGCCCGCCAGGTCGGCGCCGCGGCCGGCATGGCCAGCGAGGTCTTCGCCGCGCCGGGCATCCGGCTGCGCAACGCGGTCTCGCTGGACCACCAGGGCGACACCGACGGCTGCCTGCGGGTGCTGCGCGACATCGACGCGGAGCTGACCCGGTATGTCGCCACCGGCGCCGACGTGCGGCTGCGCCCGAGCAGCCGGCCGGTCTACGGCTACGCGCTGGCCCGCCGGGCGGCCCTGGGCGAGTCCACCGAGACCGACGTGGCCGCCCTGCTGACCGGCGGCGGCGACAGCGTCCGCTCCCGCGACCTGCGGCACCTGGGCACCGTGTGCCTCGACATCGCCGCCGACAAGGCCGGGGACGCGCTGCGCAAGCTCGACGCCGTACCGGTCTCCCAGGAGATCCTCGGCCCGG
>NZ_JBEZGQ010000256.1:0-9554 GCF_040650095.1 Actinoplanes sp. NPDC048791
GCGCTCCTCGACGATCAGCTCGGTGCCCGTGGCGACCAGCTCGGCGGCGGCCGCGGCGTCGTCCAGCATCCAGACGCCCCGACCGTCGTAGCCACCGCGCACGGCCTTGGCCACGACCGGCCAGCCCTCACCGGACGATGCCGGCCCGGCGGCGGGACCGGCAGAGGCGGCGGGACCGGCAGAGGCGGCGGGACCAACGGAAGCGGCGAGACCGGCGGAAGCGGCAAAAGCGGTGATGTCCTCGACGGAGGCAACCGGGCGCCAGCGCGGCACCGGTGCGCCCAGTGCCGACAGCCGTTCCCGCATCTGCCGCTTGTCCTGCGCGTACCGGATCGCGTCAGCGCCGGGGTAGATCTTGACGCCCTCGGCCGCGAGCGCGGCGATGTGCTCGTTGGGCACGTGCTCGTGGTCGAAGGTGACCGCGTCACATCCCTTGGCGAACTCCCGCAGCGCGGCCAGATCGGTGTGCGTGCCGATCCGCACATCAGCGGCGACGAGGGCGGCACTGTCGTCGGGCGACTCGGAGAGCACGCGCAACGACTGGCCGAGGGCGATCGCGGCCTGGTGGGTCATCCGGGCCAGCTGGCCACCGCCCACCATGCCGACTACGGGCAGACCGGTTCGGGTATCCATCTCGCCGCCAGCCTAACGAGCCCCGGTCCACCCCCGCCAAGCGGCCCGAACTCAGGCGGACAGGCGGGCCACCAGGTCCTCGACCGTGGTCACCGGGCGGTCACAGACGAACCCACGGCAGACGTACGCCGTCGACCTGCCGTCGATCAGCGGCCGGTCGGCCAGCAGCGGCACCCCCGGGCGGTCCGGCTCGCCGGCCACCACCACGGTCCCCGGCGGGGCATGCCGGTGCGCCGCCGCTACCAGCGGATCTCCCGCCGGGTCGGTGGTCGCGATCGCGATCTCGTACGGCCCGGCCAGCACCGCCTCGGCCACCGTCGCCGAATACCCGGCGAACCGCGGATGCCCACCGAGCAGCGGCCCCACCGTCGCCAGCGCCGCGTCGGCCGCCTCCCGGTACCGGGTCTCACCGCTCAGCGCCGCGTACGCCACCAGTGCGGCACACAGCGCAGCCAGCCCCGACGGTGTCGCATTGTCGGTCGGGTCCGCGGGCCGCGTCACCAGCCGTTCCGCGTCGTCGGCCGTGTCGTAGAAGCCGCCCTGCCCGCTCGGGAAGTGCTCGAGAGCCACGTCGAGCAGCGCCCCGGCCCGGCCGAGCCACTCCCCGTCGCCGGTCAGCTGGTGGATCGCGCAGAATGCTTCGGCCACGCAGCCGTAGTCCTCCAGGACACCGGCCGGTTCGCCGACCACGCCGTCGCGGGAGACGCGCCGCAGCCGGCCGTCCACGATGTGCCGTTCCGCCAGCACCGTCGCGAGGGCGACCGCCGGTGTGCCGTCCGTGCCGGTGAGCTGCGCATACTCGGCCAGGGCGGTCACCGCCAGGCCGTTCCAGGAGGCCACGACCTTGTCGTCGCGGGCCGGCTGCGGGCGCCGGTTCCGGGCCGTGAGCAGGCGAGCGCGTACGTCCTGCCACCGCTCCACAAGCTCAGGCACCGCAGCCTCGATGTCACGGGCCAGCACCAGCACGCTGCTGCCGTGCTCGAAGGTCCCCTTGGTCGTCACCCGGAACAGGTCCGCCGCCCAGGCACCGTCCTCGTCGCCCAGCGCCTCGATCAGCTGCGCCGGCGTCCACGCGTACGTCAGGCCCTCGGTCCCGTCCGTGTCCGCGTCCAGGGCCGACGCCAGCCCGCCGGCCGGCGTGCCCAGGTCGCGCAGCAGGAACGCGGCCGTCTCGTCGGCCACCCGGCGGGCGAACGGGTCGCCGGTGAGCCGCCACAGCTGGGTGTAGACGCGCAGCAGCAGCGCGTTGTCGTACAGCATCTTCTCGAAGTGCGGCACGGTCCACGTGTTGTCCACCGCGTAGCGGGCGAAGCCGCCGGCGAGCTGGTCGTAGATGCCGCCCCGGGCCATCTGCTCCGCGGTGTGCCGGACGATCTCCAGGTCGCCGGCCGAGCCGGTGCGCTGGTAGTGGCGGAGCAGGAACTGCAGGTTCATGTGCGGCGGGAACTTCGGGGCGCCCCCGAACCCGCCGTACGAGCGGTCGTGGTCCTTGGCCAGCAGGTCCGCCGCCGTGTCCAGCAGTTCCGCCGAGATCGGCGCGGTCTCGCCGCCGGTCAGCTGGGCGCCGCCGATCGCCTCGACCACCGCGGACCCCTGGGTGACCACCGCGTCGCGCTGGTCGCGCCAGGCGGTGGTGACCGAGTCGAGCAGGCGGGTGAAGTTGGCCTTGGGGAAGTACGTGCCGCAGAAGAACGGCTCGCCGGCCGGGGTGGCGAAGACCGTCATGGGCCAGCCACCCTGCCCGGTCATGGCCTGGGTGGCGGTCATGTAGACGGCGTCGACGTCGGGCCGTTCCTCGCGGTCCACCTTGATCGCCACGAAGCCGTCGTTGACCACCCGCGCGACCTGCTCGTCCTCGAAGGACTCGTGGGCCATCACGTGGCACCAGTGGCAGGCGGCGTAGCCCACCGAGATCAGCACCGGCACGTCCCGCCGGCGGGCCTCGGCGAACGCCTCGTCGGACCAGGGCCACCAGTCGACGGGGTTGTCCTGGTGCTGGAGCAGGTAGGGCGAGGTCGCGCCGGCAAGACGGTTGGCCATGCAGCCAACCTAGCCCGAGCGGGCCGCCGTAAACCTCAGGAGGCGCCGTCCGCGCGCAGGGGAATGACCTTGGGTGGCGCCGCCTGGGCCAGCTGGTTGAGCGCCGCGACGATCTTGTCGGCGGGCAGGGGGCGGCTGAAGTGGTAGCCCTGCGCCGAGGTGCAGCCCAGCGCCAGCAGGCCGGCGTGACCTCCTCCAGGGCGATCAGGTCGGGCCGGACCTTGACCAGCTCACGGACCGTGCCGGCCGGGTCGGCGTTCTCGTCGCTGACGTTGTGCTGCACGGCGGTGAGGTCGTAGGGGGAGTCGCCGTCCGGCAGCAGATGGCCGCCGAAGAGGCCGAGCCAGGCGGCCAGCGGCAGCAGCGTGGCCAGCGCGGCGATCACCGACCGCCGCCACCAGGCAAGACCCAGCAGCACCGGGACGGCGAGGCCGAGCCAGGGCAGGAACGTTTCCAGCAGGCTGCCCAGCTGGCTAGCAGTGTTCGGCACGGCCCGGTGAAAGGTCAGGAGGAAGGCCACGATCCCGGCAAGCCCGGCAACGGCGACCCCACGCCGCCGGCCGTCGTGCTTGCCGGAGCGTCTGGTGAACTGCCCGAGATGTCGCACCCCGCGATGCTGCCAGGGCCGCGCAAGCCGGACGGGACGTTCATTCCAGTCCGGGAATCGGATCCTGCCGCGCGCCCTTGCGTTCGTTCGTCCGGGCGATCGATTCGACCACGATCGCATCTTTGCGGTACGAAACGGACACGTCCGTCCCATCCAGTTTCGAGCGGATCGTCTGTGGCTTGCCGGGCGGCGGAGGCACGTAGCTCACCACGAGTTGCCGGCCTTGTTCGCGTACCTGCCACGGCTCCTGTGCGGCGGTCAGCTCGTCCATGCCGGGCAGGGTGCCGGTGGTCTCCTCGGATGACGGGGCGGCGGCGGACAATGACGTGCGGAGCAGGACCAAAGACTCGTCGAAGCCCCCGCGCCTGGTGCGCTTGCGGTCCACGGCGGCGCTCAGGTCGGCGTCGCTGATGCCGAGGGTCGACTGCAGAGCCCGCATCACCTCGACGAGGTCCGCCAGTTCGCCCAGGGAGTCGTCCAGGGCGGTGGATCGCAGGAGTTCGAGCGCCTCTTCGACCACCTTGGCGCGGAGCAGTTCCTGACGCTCCGAGTCGCCGGCACGGTAGGCGACTGCCTGTTCGCCGCGTTGCTCGATCAGGTCCGGAATGTTGTCCCGGACGAGCTTGTTGTGGTGCACCACGCCGCTCTCGGTCCAGTCCCGGCCGACGCACACGACCGGCACTCCACGCCGCTTGAGGATGTAGTAGGGGTGCGCGAGCGGACTGCCTTCGATTTCGATGACGTACCCGCCGGAGAGCGCCAGCTCCGCGACGTCCTTGACGAAACTCTCGTTCCGGATGAGGTCGCCACCGGGCTGGAGCCGGAGGATGGTCCCCTTCGGCGGCCGCTGCCGGGCGACCAGTTGCAGGTCGTCCCTGGTCAGAATCTTGTACCGGGGAACGCCCTGGTGCGAATGGGAGGTGGTGATCCCGGGCTCGATCTCGTAGGGGGTCGAGAACCAGGGCAGGCAGTCGGCGTCGGCGCCGTCGAGAATGTTGATGAACCACATCGTCGCGACCGGACGATCGCGGATCCCGGCGAGGGCGTAGGCGCCTTCCGCCACCGTTCTGAGTTGTCCCTCATTGATGCTCGAACGCCACAGCCATTCAGTCGGGGTCTCGCGGCTGGCCCAACCGCGATCCCGGCCAACATCCATGAACGTCGGCTTGGGAACGACCTGCCGACGCAGATATCCGGTCGTGACGTTGACGAGCGAAGAGTCATGCGAGCACCAGTTCAGGCCGTCCACCAGACCCCAGGTGCTGTCGATCTGGATCAGCGGATCGCCGGGCCTGGCATAGGTCCACGCGCATGCCCGGGCCCGCAGATATCGGTGCGCGATGAACGCGATCTCCCCAGCCCCGATGTGGGACTCGACCAGCCTTTTCGTCGTCTTGACCAGGAACTCGCCGAGTACCTCGGCATCCGCGACGTTGTCGGTCTTAGGGAGGAACAGTTTAGGGCCGCCGGCATGGGTGTCGACGTCGGTCCTGACGATGACATCTCCGGAGGAGAGCAGTCGCAGGTCGTCCACCACCGACGGCGGCACCTCGCCGGCGGCGAAGGAAGCGATCACCTCCGGGTCATCCAGGAGGAACAGCTGGGGCACGGGCAGGCCGGCCCGGGCGAACTCCTGAACGTTCCGTATCTTGGGCCAACGGGACTGCTCGGCGTCGGTCACGGGTGACAGCGGCGCGAATCTCCAGTGCCGCAGATCGCCCGCCTTGATCTGGTGGCCGGTTCGGGGCGACCACAGTTCCCCGGGAGGCGGTCCGGTGAGCGGAATGACCCGGTCCGCCTGCACGATCCACAACCGGTTGCCGTCCCAGATCCATTCGAGATGGTGCCGATACGGCTGGGTGGACAGGCGTCGAGAGACCTCGCGGAGTCTCGCCTCCAGCGCCAGCAGGCTCGGGCACAGCAGCGGCTCGTCGCCGGCCGGCTGGGCCGTGGTAGCGCCGATCTGGCGATCGCTCACGCTGCCGCCGACCTGTTCCTCCAGCGTCCAGATCCAGGCAGTTCGGCTGATCCGGTGCTCATTGCTCAGGTGACCGCTGATCAGGGCGTTGATCGTGGGTTGGAGCAGGATCGCCATGGCGCCCGGTGATTCGCCGGCGTCCATCGAGGACAAATACACCGTGGTCAGGGCGGCCCGGATGTCGGCTGGAGTGGCATCGCAGATGACCGAGGTGAATTTGCCGCGTTCCCGTAGGTCCTCGGTTTCGGCGGACGACCTGACGATGACCCTTGAATGGTGAAACGCACGAACCGTGGCCTCGAGCGTGTCGTCGCTGAGGGCCTGCCGCACGACTTCGGCGATTTCGGTGGCGTCCGGCCGCTCGCTCATCGCGACGAGCGGCGGAATGACCAGGGTCGGCGGGTACCAGGCGGGCGGGATCCGGAGCAGGCCGGCGCCCTTTCCGCCGGCCTCGTGGACCTCGACCATGCGCGCGTCGTCGAGCCGGCAGGCCGGCGTCGACAGTACTCGGTTCGAACGGTCCATCCGCACCGCCTAATTCGCTGGGTCGTCGGTCCCCGTGGCGCTGCCATCGTTGCGCAGCTGTTCTCTTCTGTCGGACCGGCCGAGATGCCCCTCCGCCATATCGGCCAGTTTGCTGATCGTCTGATCGGAGAAGTAGCCGACGAGGACCGCCACGCCGACGGCCCCGGTATTGGTCGACACCAGATCGGCGCCGAACACGGGAATGACACGGGCCGCGGATAGTACGACAACGGTCAGGCCGACGCCGGCGGACAACAGCGGGGTGAAGATGCGCCAGAGCCGGCGATCCTGATTCCAAAGCCCCTTGGCGACGGAATGGTACATCCATTTCATCGCGAACAGGGAGCCGCCCAGCATTCCGCCGAGCCAGGCGAATGCCCAGTGGGAAACGCTGTTCCAGTCCGCCTGATCGTCGAGGCCGAGCCAGTCGCGGGGCCAGCCGATGGCGATCACCGCCATCGACACCAGGCAGGCGATGTGGATGAAGAACACGTAGCTGGCCTCGACCCGGATGCCTTTTCGTGCGGCCGGATCGACATATCTGGTCTTCCAGTCCCCGCGCTGCCGGCCGTCCGTCGGCTCCTTCGGGGCGAATCCGGGGTCGTCCAAGGCGGTGGGCTCAGCGACCGGATCCGCAGCCTCGCGAGGGGCTTCCACCGGGCGGGCGCTGCCGACGGGATCGTCTGCCGGACGATTCCGCTCGTCGGCGCTCTCTGCCCCGGACACGATTAGATGAACTCGGTGCGGAGGCGGTCAGCGGTGTCCTCGTACGTGCTCATCCGCGGGTCGGCGTTCCAGTCCCACTTGTCATGTCCCAGGTGACCGGCGATGACGCGGCGGAAGAGCTGGCTCGGTATCTCCGGAGCGGCGGCGATGCTGCCCACGCCGTTCTGATCGCAGAGGTACAGGTAGTCCATTCCGCTCTCGTGATCCTGCCTGGCGTCCCAGGGCCAGACCGCCTGCTTCCAGGTCAGCCGGGCCCCCACGGGGTGGATCGCACGGGCTCCCCCGACCAGATTGGCAACGGTGGGAACCACGTGCAGATGCGCGTGGTCGACTCCGCACCCCGCGCTGCGCCCAGCCGTTGCCGGGCCGTGCTCGAAAGTGACGAACTTGCCGTACTTGGCGCCGACGATCTGACCGACTCTGTCGACGACGTCCTGGAAACTCGTACGCTCGGCCCCGGTCAGTTCGGATAGCGTAATCACGTGCCGCTTCGGAGCGATCAACAGCCATCCCTCGACCAATGAGCCGACCGACGGGAACACCATCATATCCGGGGTGTTGAGCAGTGGCGATTCCCGTTCCTCGATTGCGCAGAACCGGCAGTTCGACAACTCGGGACGGAACGTGGGTCGGTCTGATATCTCGGAGACTGTCATGCGTGCCCCATTGGGATAGCTGTGGCAAATGTGAAATTGCGTTCTGTGCCTGGACCAGATCGTAGTCGCTGCCCCGTCGCCAAGCGAGAGTGATCCACGTCGGGGCCTGCCGGTGAGCCGGTGGAAGTAGATCAGGTCCATCCCACGAGGTCCTTGCGGGCCACTTGCCGTCCGCAGACCGCCATGCCGAGAGCCTCGATCGGACCGGTCACCCGGGTGCCGGAGCCGCTGCGCCATTCGGTGTCGGTCGCGATCAGTTCGAGCCCGTCGAGCCGCCCCGGCGGCACCAGCGCCGGCGCGACCGCCGGCGAGACCAGATAGTCCAGCAGGATGCGCCAATCCTCCACCGGTACGTCCGCAGCCAGCCCCAACGGCCGGGCGATGTCCCGCAGGTGCACGCAGGTGTCGGCGAACGGGCCGAGCGGCCCCACCCGGGGCGGGTTCACCCGGTCGGCCGCGTGATCACGCAGCAGGCCGATCAGCTCACCCCGCGGTTTCCGGGCCAGGCGCCGGGTGAAGTGGTCCACGGTCCGGTCCGTGTCGCCGCGGTAGCGCAGGGCCACCACGAAGAACCGGCCGAAGCCCACCAGCATCGGCTGGACGAGGTGGGCGGCCAGATGACCCACGGTCCAGCCGGCGCACAGTGTCTCCGCCTGCCACTGGGTGTCGTCCAAGGCCTCCAGGAAGTCGGCGATCAGCCGGCGGTTGCTGGTCGTCCGGGCGTAGATCTCGGCGTCGGTGGTCATGTGGCCCGCCTCCGCACGTCGCGGCTCACGGCAGCCAGGACCTTGGCCGCCGTGGCGATCTCCTGCTCGGTGCAGTCCGGGGCCAGCGTGGCCAGCTGCCGCAGTTCGTCGTCGCGGATCCGACCGATCATGTCGGTCCCGCTGCCGGTCAGCACGATCAGCACCGACCGCCGGTGGGCCGGATTCGGCTGCGACTCCACGTAGCCCAGTTTCAGCAGGTCGTTGACGTGGCGCTGGACGCCTTGCCGGGCCAGGTCGAGCCGGTCGCCGATGGCCGGCACGGTCGCCGGGCCGTGCTCGGCGAGGACTTCCAGCACGGCCCGGGTGCCCACGCTCAGGCCGTCCGGCCGCAGTGCCGCCTCGACCACCCGGGCCGAGTTCAGGACCAGTGGCCGTACGTGCCGCAGGACCTCGTACAGGGCAGCTCCACGCGCCAACATGACAACTATGATGTCATACGCGCGCAGCTCGGGTGGGTCGGGTCAGCGGCGGCGGCGATCACTGCGTCGAGGCGGTCGCGGGTGGCCAGCAGGCCGGTGATCTGCTGATCGATGCGGTCCCGTTCCGCCGCCAGCCGGGCCTGGGACTCCGGAGTGCTCACGCCCCGGTCCACGCAGGGCAGCAGCTCCAGGATCGTGTGGCTGGACAGGCCCGCGGCGTACAGCTGCTGGATGAGCTGCACCCGGTCCACCGCCGCCGGCGGGTACGTCCGTTGCCCCCTCGGCGTCCGTTGTGCGGCCAGCAGCCCCTGCTCCTCGTAGTAGCGCAGCGCCCGTACGCTCACGCCCGCCGTGCCGGCCAGCTCGCCGATCCGCATGATCTCTCCCGCCGGTGTTCGTGAGGCCCGTCACCACACTTGCCTCTGACGTCAACGTCAGGTTTTAGCGTAGCCGTCATGAAGATTTCTGGTTCTGTCGCGCTGGTCACCGGCGCCAACCGCGGTATCGGCCGGCAGTTCGTCCTCGAGCTGCTCGCCCG
Organism: Actinoplanes sp. NPDC048791; assembly: GCF_040650095.1. Classification (NCBI taxonomy): domain Bacteria; kingdom Bacillati; phylum Actinomycetota; class Actinomycetes; order Micromonosporales; family Micromonosporaceae; genus Actinoplanes; species Actinoplanes sp. NPDC048791. The sequence goes on from NZ_JBEZGQ010000256.1 coordinate 8,890, forward strand.
CGGCGCCGCCAAGGTTTATGCCACCGCGCGTAATCCCGAGCTCGTCGACATCCCCGGCGTCGAGGTGCTGGCCCTGGACATCACCGATCCGGCCTCGGTGGCCGCCGCGGCCGCGCAGGCCGGGGACGTCAACCTACTGATCAACAATGCCGGCATCACGACCTACACCAACCTGGTCACCGGCGACCTCGACAAGATCCGGCTGGAGCTGGACACGCACTTCTGGGGCACGCTCAACGTCACCCGTGCCTTCGCGCCGGTGCTCGGCGGCGGCGCGATCCTCAACGTGCTGTCCCGGCTGTCCTGGGTCTCCTACAACGGCGCGAACGCGTACAGCGCGGCCAAGGCGGCCGAGTGGAGTCTCACCAACGGCGTCCGGCTCGAGCTGGCCGAGCAGGGCACGCTGGTCACCGGGCTGCTGCTCGGCGCCGCGGACACCGACATGATGGCCGGTTTCGACATCGAGAAGGCCGACCCCGCCGACATCGCCCGGGCTGCGCTGGACGGCATCGAGGCCGGCGCGCTGGAGGTCATCGCCGACGAGGCGACCGCCGAGGTCAAGGCCGCCCTGGCCGGCGACCCACGGGTGCTGTACCCCGCGGCGGTCTGAACCAGAAGCCCCGCGGCGGTCTGAACGCCAAACGGCCGGGCCCGCACTGCGCGCG
>NZ_JBEZGQ010000257.1:0-9538 GCF_040650095.1 Actinoplanes sp. NPDC048791
GGCGCGGCAGGGCTCGGGGACGCGGGTGGCTGCGGGTGGGCCGGCTCCGGGGCCCGTACCGCGGCCGGTCGTGAGCCCGCGGCTGGCGTTCGACCTGACCTCCGGGGCGCCGGACGTGTCGGCGTTCCCGCGGGCGGCGTGGCAGCGGGCGTCCCGGGTGGCGTTGTCGGCGGCGCCGTCCGAGGCCCTCGGTTACCCGGATCCGCGCGGGCTGCCCGGGTTGCGGGCGGAGCTGGCGTCGTACCTGGCCCGGGTGCGCGGCGTGCGCACCTCGCCGGAGCACCTCGTGATCTGCTCGGGCACGACCCAGGCGTTGTATCTGCTGGCGACCGCGCTCGCGCCCGGGTCCGTCGCGATGGAGTCGCACGGCCTGCGGCTGCACCGGGAGGTGCTGGGGCAGACCGGGACACTGTTGCCGGTCGACGCCGACGGTGCCGACGTGTCGCTGTTGAAGGGCGACGCCGCGGTACTGCTGACCCCGGCCCATCAGTTTCCGCTCGGTGGGGCGCTGACCGCGGCGCGGCGGGCGGCGGTGCTCGACTGGGCCCGCGCCGCCGGCTCGGTGATCATCGAGGACGACTACGACGGCGAGTTCCGCTACGACCGGCGGCCGATCGGGGCGCTGCAGGGCCTCGCGCCGGACCTGGTGGCCTACGTCGGAACGGTGAGCAAGACGCTCGCGCCGGGGCTGCGGCTGGGCTGGATCGCGGTGCCGCCGGCGTTGCTGGACGCGGTGATCGCGGCCAAGCGGCTCAGCGGCGGGGGAGCCGGGGTGCTGGAGCAGTTGACGCTGGCCACGTTCATGGCCGGCGGCGGGTACGACCGGCACATCCGGCGGTCCCGGCTGCGCTACCGCAAGCGGCGCGACCTGCTGGTGGCGGCGCTGGCCGGGCACGCCTCGGTCACCGGCATCGCGGCCGGGCTGCACGCCCTGGTCCCGGTGCCCGACGAGGCGGCCGTGATCGCCCGGGCGGCGGAGCGGGGCCTGGCCCTGCACGGGCTGGGCCACTTCCGCGCGCCGGATGGGCCGGCGGCGGACGGCCTGGTGATCGGGTACGCCCGTCCGGCCGACCACGCGTTCGCGGGCGCCCTGGAAGCGCTGCGAAGTTGCTGGTTTTAGACCGTTATGTCCGTTCGGATGCGACGATGAGGGCTCGGGGCCTGGCCCGCGAGACCGTGGGCCGACCCAGTCGAGACCTGCGGAGGACGACAGCATGCGTAACGAATGGGACGACCAGGACCACGGCCGCGACGAGGTGACCGCGCTGCGCAACCGGCGCCGCAAGCAGGTCCTCCTCGGCGTGACCGGACTGGCGGTCCTCGGTGTCGGGGCGGCTCTGGTGACCGCCCAGGTGGTGGACGACGGCAAGGCGACGACCCGGGACGCGGCGGCGCTGGTGCCGGTGACGCCGGCCAGGACGCCGGCGGAGTCCGTCTCGCCGGAGGCTCCTGCTTCTTCTGCGGCCCCTGCGTCCTCATCGGCATCGGCCTCCCCGTCGGCCTCCGCCGACGCGAAGGCGGTCGCCAAGGAGATCGCCGAGGCCCGGGCGGCGGCCGCCGAGGACGGCGTGCCGTTGAAGAAGCCGGTGCAGGCGGAGGGTGACAGCGTCGCCGCGGCCGAGGCGAAGGTCGTGAACACCGGATCGCTCAGCAAGGACCGCGCGACGCTGCGGATCGTGTCCGCCCGGGCCGATCTGACCGGTCAGCGCGAGCTGTCCCTGGTGGCCGACGTGGGCAGGCCGGTCGGGAATGCCTCCTGCAGCCAGAACATCAGGGTGCACGCCGGGGCCAAGGCCGAGACGAAGCAGAACCTGCTGATCTGCTGGCGGGTCAGTGCGCAGAAGAGCGTCTACACGGTGGCCGTCGACCTGGACGGGGATCCGTCCGAGCAGGAGAGCGTGGCGGCCATCGACCGGGAGTGGCAAGCCCTCGGATGACCGGACCGGAGCGCGCATCCAACGGTCTTCATCACTCTGTGCATCCAATTGATTACATTTCGCTACGCTTCCCAGCGAGACGGCCCGACGACGATGGTTCATCCGAGCGCACGGGCCCACCCAATCCAGCGATGCGGTCCCTCGTGACCGTAGGAGGACCTCGCATGAGCAAGTCCCTATCCACCACACGACCCCGGCTGGCGCGTGCCGGGTTCGTAACAGGAGCGGTTGCCGCCCTCCTGTTGAGCACCATCCACGCCGCATCGGCTGCTCCGGCCGCCGTCGCCACGCCGGACACCGGGCCCGTCGGCGGCGGCAACACCGTCGCCGTCGTGCTGTCGAACTTCGTCAGCAGCAACACGGTTGTCGGGGCCCGGTTGCAGACCGGTACCGGCGCCTGTGCCGCCTACGGCACGGCGAGTGCCAGCAACCTGGCGGCGACCGCCACGAAGTTCGACGCCAGCACCGTCAACGTCGTCATTCCTTCCGGCGTGGTGCTCGGCACGACGTACCGGATCTGCATCTACGGCCTTGCGTCCGGCACCCTGCTCAGCACCTCCACGGCGATCGCCCAGGACGACTACACCGTCGTCGCCGACGTCCCGGTGCTGAGCCCGACCACCGGCCCGGCCGGTGGCGGCAACATCATCACCGCGACGGGTACGGCTCCGTACCTCACCGGCACCACCACGCCGGCCGTGCTGTTCTCCACGGCCACCTGCCCGGCGACGTACGCGACGCCGGACGCCACCAAGATCCTGGCGACCACCACCCGGACCGACTCGGTGGCGTCGATCACCGTGCCGGCCGGAGCGGTGGCTCCCAACACGTACTACGTGTGTGTCTACAAGGGCAACACGGTCGGCAGCAGCGCGCTGATCGGTGGCAGCTCCACCACCTACACCCCGGGCGCTCCCGAGGTGACGCTGAGCGGGACCACCGGCCCGAACGCCGGCGGTAACACCCTCACGACGACGGCGGCGGCCTTCGGTGACCTCAGCGCGACCGCGCTGGGTGTGAACTTCTCCACCACCGCCTGCGACACGACCTACGAGGACACCAGTGCTGCCGCGGCCGCCCTGGCCGGACCCGCGACGCGCGCCGGCACCACGGTCACCTTCACGGTGCCCAGCGGCGTGCTGGCCCCGGCCGAGTACAACGTCTGCCTCTACAACGGAACCACGGACGAGACCAGCGCACTGCTGGCAGTCGGCAAGGGTAAGTACTCCGTCACCCTGCCGGACGTCACCACCAGCCCGAACGTGGGCGCCACGGCCACGGCCAAGACGATCACGCTCACCTCGGCCAGCCCGATCCTGAGCGGTGTCTCCGGTCCCGGTGTGACCTTCTCCGTCGCGGCCTGCCCCTCGACCTACACGGCCACGGGCAGCAACTTCGCGGGCACCACCCCGAAGCGGATCACCGACACCATCGGCTCGGTCGTCGTGCCGACCTCCGTGGTGCTGGGCAGCGGTGCCACCACTGCCTACAACGTCTGCCTCTACAACGGCACGGCGGCTGACAGCATCCTGCTGGCCAACGCCGGCACGTACACGGTCGCGGCGCAGTTCACCGTGGACCCGAACCCGATCGACCTGGACGGCGGCCCGGCTCAGGGTGGCACGCTGATCACCGTCACCGGTACGGGCTTCCCGACCGGCGCCGACGCCATCACCGCCAGCCTCGGCGGCGCCCCGCTGAAGAACATCAAGCGGACCGGCAGCACCACGTTCACGGGTGTCACCACGGCGCACGCTCCGGGCATGGTGAATCTCAGCGTGACCACCGCGGCGGGCACGATCATCCGGTCGAACGCGTTCGAGTACTCGTACGGCATCACGGTCCAGCCGAACACCGCCCCGAGCAACACCACCCGTGACATCTACGTCACCGGTGCGGGCTTCCTGGACCTGGACTTCGCCGAGGCGGGCGAGCCGTCCGCCAACAGCGAGGCGCACGTCTACCTCGTCGACGGCGTGTACGACGCCACCGACACCACGCCGACCGAGAAGGACAACCCGCCGGTCGCGGAGTGCGAGGCGGCTCTGGTGCTCAGTGACACCGCGCTGCTCTGCTCGCTCAACCTGGAGGACAAGCTGATCCCCGCGACCGGTCTGCAGATCGGCGGCGGTGGCACCCCGGTGCCGGACGGCGTCTACACCGTCGCCGTGGTGAACACCGGTCTGGCTGCGGCTGCCGCTGCCAGCGCTTCGGTGACCATCAGCGCGTCGATCCTGACCAGTGGTTCCACCTTCACGGTGTCCGACTACTGATCCGTACCACCTGACCGGCAACAGATAGTCTCCACAACGATGGCCCGGAGCGAAAGCTCCGGGCCATCGTCGGCATTCAGCCCAGCCGTTGCCATTGCCGGTCGACAGCGGCCACGCTGTCCTTCGGCGACGGCTTGCCCTTGGCCTTGACGGCCAGCGTGTAGACGCTCTTCCGCGCGCTGGTACGCCAGCAGATCAGCAGCGTCGGATGCTTCACGGGCTTGGCGTCCACACTGAGCCGGATCGTGTCGCTGCACCGGGCCGCGCCGACCTCCTCGCCCGGCTCGGCCACCCAGCCCAGCTCCCGATAGCCGGTGAGGTCTCCCCGTGCGGACACCACCTTGAGCGTGCCCCCGTCCTGCTCCGAGGTCGTCGTCGTGACCTCGCCCGGTGCGCTCGCCGACGGCAACGGCCGCAGGACGCCCGGACCCTTCTTCGCCGCCGCGGATCTGATGGCCGCCACCCGCTCGTTGACCTCTTCCGAGGGTCGCGTCGTGGTGGGAGCCGGGCCGGCCACGGTGGTGGCACCGGGATCCTCGCCGGTCTGCGTCGCGATCACCGCGCCCAGGCCCACAAGTGACAGCAGTCCGGCCGCACCGAGCACGGCCTTCCGACTTGCTCTGCGCATGAGTAAATCCTGTCTAGCTCCGGAACAGCGATCGGTAGACCGCCGCTGACTTCGGGTTCTTCACGCAGGCCGCGTCCGTGCGGAACAGGCTCGACTGCACACCGCCGTCCCCGCAGTCCGAGAAGTACGCCTCGTACGCCAGGTTCGACGCGTGCGCCGCGAACCACTCGTGCATCCAGGTCACGAACGACGGGTTCTCCTTGCCGGCGTCACCGGTCGGCACCACACCCCACTCGCCCACCGAGAACGGTTTACCGTGCTGCCGGGCGAAGTCGTACAGCCAGGTCAGCCCTTCCGGCTCCGTCGCGGCCCGGTCGAACACCGCCTTGGAGGGCGACCACGGGTAGTGGTCGTAGTTGTCGATGCCGATGATGTCCACGTACTCGTCACCCGGGTAGCAGTTGGTGCTCACCCCGCCGCACGTGCCCGCCGGGGTGCCGTGCGCGTTGATCGTCCAGTCCAGCAGCACGTCCGGGTTCGTGGCGCGGATGTTCGTCGCGGCCCGGCGGTAACAGGCGATCCAGGTCTTCGGGTCGTCGGCGCGCCACGGCGACGTCTTCTCGTTGAACTCCCAGCCGAGGCGCACCACGGAGTCGCCGCGGCCGTACCGGGTCATCAGCGAGCCGAAGTTCTTCCAGTCCTGGTCGTGGTCGCCGGCCGCGCAGGCCGCCAGGTCGGCGCTCGCGCCGATCGGCACCAGGCCCTGGGACACCACCAGCATGCCGTCGAAGTCGGAGAACAGGTCGAACGTCCAGCCCGAGCCCGCGGTCATCGCCGCCCACGAGGTCCGGTCCGTGTAGGTCTGCGCGACCCGGCACGCCCGGCCCCGCGCGGTGCAGAACGCGTTGACGTGCGCCGTGTCGAACAGCGGGTCGCCGTTGACGCCGGACATCCCGTTCACGCCCGGCCAGGTGCCGTCCGCGCGGGGCAGGGCGATCAGCGCCCGGGCCGACCGGGTGCCGGCGGTGGCGGACGCGGACGGGCCGGACGCGGACGGTGCGGAGACCGACGGGACCGCCGACGCTGAGGGCGCCGGGTCCTTCGGATCCGACGCCAGGCCCACGGCGGTGGCCGCCAGCGCCATCACAGCCGCCCCGGCCCCCAGCCACAGCCCCTTGCGGGGCGGTCGTTCGTCGGCCATCGGCGCGGACCTCCGGAACGGTCGGGGCGTTTTGCCCTATTCTGACAGGCCTGGTGGGCGGCCGGGGCCGAGTCGCCCAACCCGCGGCGAGCGAGGATTGCCTTACCTAAAGAATGGTCGTCCTTATTTGTTGAATCCCCGCGAATACCTTTGTCGCCGACCGGCGGAATGGCATCCGATGGTTTATGGTCGGCAGGGAGAAAGGGAGGCCTCACATGACTCAGATGATGGCCATGCCGCGCGTGCAGACCTGCACGGTCAGTGGATGCGGATACAACCACGACGGCTGCACGGCCTTCGCGATCACCATCGGCCGGGCCAGCTCGGAGTGCGACACGTTCATCGACACCGCCGACAAGGGCGGCATGGGCCAGGCGGAAGCCCAGGTCGGAGCGTGTAAGCGGAGCGAGTGCGTGCACAACACCGAGCTCGAGTGCCACGCGCCGTCGATCATGGTGGGCGCCGGCGTGGACCGCGCCGACTGCCTGACCTTCGAAGCGCGATAATTGTAGAGCCTTACCTGAGGCCGCTGCTCAATTGTGAGTGGCGGCCTTTTCCATGTAGTGAAAATCTGATGTCGTAGGTCCGTGCGTGGTGCTGACCGTCGCTCCCGCCGAGGCCGGGTGCGCAGATCCAGGCGCCTGGCGGCGCCTGAACGGATCCGCCCACCCTTCATTCTGCGTGAGTGGTTGACCCGGGCAGGAGACTGCGCTAAGTTCTTCTCAGATCGAGTCTTACTCATACCGAGAACAACGAGGGCGACGATGAGCGACGAGCGGGATTTTCTCGACAGCTATGACCCCAGCGCCTTTGCGCCTGTGGCAGTCACGGTTGATGTCGTCGCGCTGACCATCCGGGACGGGCGGCTGCACGTGCTGCTCGTCGAGCGGGGCGGGCATCCGTTCGCCGGCTGGCGGGCGCTGCCCGGTGGCTTCGTGCAGGAGGAGACGCTCGATGCGGCCGCGCTGCGCGAGCTCGCCGAGGAGACCGGGCTGCGCCCCGGCGAGGGTGTGCTCGACCGGGTGCATCTCGAGCAGCTGCGCAGCTACGGCAACCCCGGCCGCGACCCCCGGATGCGGGTCGTCTCGGTGGCCTACCTGGCCTTCGCGCCGAGCCTGCCCGATCCGCGGGCCGGCGGCGACGCCTCGGGCGCGTTCTGGGTGCCGGTCGACGAGGCCGGGGAGCTGGCCTTCGACCACGCGGCGATCCTGGCCGACGGGCTCGACCGGGCCCGCGCCAAGCTGGAGTACACCCCGCTGGCCACCGCCTTCGTCGGTGACGAGTTCACCATCGCCGAGCTGCGCGCGGTCTACGCGGCGGTCTGGGGCGAGGAGCTGCACGCCGGCAACTTCCACCGCAAGGTGCTGTCGGTGCCCGGGTTCGTGGAGAGCACCGGCGAGACGGCCAGCCGAGCCGGGGAGCGTGGTGGTCCCAAGCCGCGCCTGTACCGGGCCGGCGACGCGCACCTGCTGCACCCGGCGCTGCTGCGGCCGACCCGTGAGGACGGTGTGCGGTGACGTTCGACGAGGCGGTGGCGGCCATCGGCCGGGCGGGCACGTTCGCCGATCTCGTCGCAGCCTGTGCCCGGCCGGCGGACTCCGGCCCCGGTGTTGCGGTTGTTGATGCCGGGCACGCGTACCGGATCCTGGTCAAGGTTGTGCATCCCGATGTCGCACCCGCGGGTCGCAGCCCGGCCGCGACGGCGGCCCTCGCCCGGCTGACCACGTTGTGGAGTGAGCGCGACGGCCGGCCGCTGACGACCAAGCGCGCCACCTACCGGGTCGGCGGGGTGGTCGCGACCGGGGACATCGCGCGGCTGCATGCGGTCGACGGTGACGCCGCGCTGCTCAAGCTGCCGCACCGGCCCGGTGACAACGACCTGATGCGGGCCGAGGCGGCCGCGCTGACCACGCTGGCGGCCGACGGCGATCCGAAGTTCCGCGCCTACGCGCCGCGGCTGCTGGAGAGCTTCACCCACGAGGACGCGGCGCGCGTCCGCCGCACCGCCAACGTCATCGCCCGGCAGCGCGGTTTCGTCCCGCTGTCCGAGGTGCACGCCGCCTACCCGGCCGGCCTCGACCCGCGGGACGTCGCCTGGATGTGGCGGCGGCTGCTCACCGGCCTCGGCTGGGCCCACGGCGCCGGCCTGGTGCACGGCGCGGTCCTGCCGGAGCACGTGCTCATCCACCCGGGCGAGCACGGCCTGGTCCTGGTCGACTGGTGCTACTCGGTGCCGGCCGGCACGACGGTCCCGGCGCTGGTGGCGAAGCACCGCGCCGCCTATCCACCCGAGGTGACCGGCAAGCAGCCGGCCACCGCCGCCACCGACATCTTCATGGCGACCGGCCTGATGCTGCGGCTCATCCACGACCCGCCGGTCGCGCTGCGGCGCTTCGCCCGCGGCTGCCGCTACGACAAGCCCCGCATGCGCCCCCAGGACGCCTGGCGCCTGCTCCGGGAGTTCGACGAGCTCCTCGACGACCTGTACGGCCCCCGCCGTTTTCGCCCCTTCGCGATGCCGGCCTGACTCACAGGAGGAACAAAATGGGAAGCGGACGCTGGTCCACCGATGTCTACTCCGCCGCCGCCGGCTACCGGGCCGCGACCGGCACGAGCGCCTTCGCCTACAGCGACAGCGGGGCCCGCAAGGCCCACCCGGCGCTGGACCCGATGAACGTCGGCAAGCGGGAGAGCCGCGACAGCGACGAGCACCCGCACAGCACGCCGATCGCCGTCCTGTTCGACGTGACCGGCTCGATGGGCACCGTGCCGCGGGTGCTGCAGACCAAGCTGCCGCAACTGCTCGGCCTGCTGACCCGCAAGGGGTACGCCACCGACCCGCACGTCATGTTCGGGGCCATCGGCGACGCCACCTGCGACCGGGTGCCGTTGCAGATCGGGCAGTTCGAGTCGGACAACCGGATGGACGAGGACCTGGCCCGCATCGTGCTCGAGGGCGGGGGCGGCGGCCAGCGGCGCGAGTCGTACGAGCTGGCCATGTACTTCATGGCCCGGCACACCGACCTGGACTCGGTGACCAAGCGCGGCCGCCGCGGCTACCTGTTCATCATCGGCGACGAGATGGCCTACCCGCGGATCAACCCCAAGGAGGTGCGGCGGTTCATCGGTGACGACCTCCGCGAGCCGATCACGACCGAGGCGATGCTGGCCGAGCTGCGCCGCAGCTTCGACGTCTACTACATCATGCCGACCGCGGCCGGCTGGGGCGGCGACGCGGAGATCCTCGGCTACTGGCGCAAGCTCCTCGGCCAGCACGTCATCGAGCTCGACGACCTCGACGCGGTCTGCGAGACGATCGCGCTGACCGTCGGTCTCGGCGAGGAGTCCATCGACCTCGACGCCGGTCTGGCCCACCTGGTCGAGGTGGGCTCGCCGGCCGGCCCGTCGGTGGGTAAGGCCCTGGCCCCGCTGGGCGCGGGCCGCGGCACGGTCGTTCGTTCCCCGCTGGAGACAGGGTGGCGTTGTTGTCGGTCGGGGAGCCGTTGAGCTCGGCCACGAGCGGCTTGGTGGCCTTCATGTCGGTGAGACACTTGACCAG
>NZ_JBEZGQ010000258.1:0-9518 GCF_040650095.1 Actinoplanes sp. NPDC048791
TCACGGTCACGCCGAACCCGGCGCGGATCGTCGTCACCGTGGCCGGCAAGGTCGTCGCCGACACCACCCGGGCGCTGACGTTGCAGGAGTACGGCAGCGGACGGCGGGCCTGGCCCTTGAGCGCGGTCAGGCAGGCGTTGGTCGCGATCCGGTAGAGCCAGGTGCGCAGGGACGCGCGGGTCTCGTCGTACGTGCCGAAGGCCCGCCACGCCCGCAGCAGCGTCTCCTGCAGCAGGTCCTCGGCGTCGTGCGCCGAGCCGGACATCCGGTAGCAGTGCGCCAGCAGCTCACGGCGGTACGGCGCGGTCAGTGCCTCGAACTCCACGCCCATGGATACCGCCGGGCGGCCCGGAAGTCATCGCCCGTCCCGCGATGAATTCCCGTGGCGCCCGCGGTAGGTACGGCCGGAACCATCGGACACCCTCGAAAGGAATGGTCATGACCGACGAGAACGATGTGCGTGCGGTGCTGCGGTCGATCACCGCGGCCTGGGACGCCAACGACGCCGACGCCTTCGCCGCCTCCTACACCCCGGACGCGACGGTGGTGCTGACCGGCGGCGTCTTCCACCGCGACCGGGAGGAGATCCGGGCCTACATGGCCGCCGGCTTCGACGGGCCGCTGAAAGGCACCCGGGGTATCGACGAGCCGGAGCTGGTTCGGGTCGCCGGGGACAGCGCGGTGGTGGTCAGCCGGACCGGCTTCCTGATGGTGGGTGAGACCGAGCTGCCGGCGGCCCGGGAACGGCGGGCGACGTGGACCCTGCGGCGTACGCCGGCGGGCTGGCGGGTCGCCGCGTACGCGAACGTTGCAACGGCGAACTGACAGTATCCGCAAGACCGGTCAGCCGTTCGTCCGCCGCTGCAAGGTCCAGTACAGGATTTGCAGAAGCCTGACGTAGGATTCCGGCGTGACCAAACGTCTCGCCGAAGTGGCGAAGAAGGCCGGCGTCAGTGAGGCGACCGTCAGCCGGGTGCTCAACGGCCGCAGCGGCGTGTCCGAGGCGACCCGGGCATCCGTGCTGACGGCCCTCGATGTGCTGGGCTACGAGCGGCCCACCAAGCTGCGCGGTGAGCGCGGCCGGCTGGTCGGCCTGGTGCTGCCCGAGCTGCAGAACCCGATCTTCCCGGCGCTGGCCGAGGTGGTGACCGCGTCGCTGGCCCAGCGCGGTTTCACCCCGGCCCTGTGCGCCCGCACGATCGGCGGTGTGCCCGAGCGCGACTACATCGAGATGCTGCTGGACCACCAGGTGTCCGGCGTGGTCTTCGCCGGCGGCTCGTACGCGCTGGCCGACGCCGAGCACGGGCACTACCGCCAGCTGCTGGACCGGCGGATGCCGGTGGTGATGGTCAACGGCGGCGTGGACGATCTCGGCTTCCCGCACATCTCCACCGACGACGCGGTGGCGGTGGAGCAGGCCTTCGGGCACCTGCGCTCGCTCGGGCACGAGCGGATCGGCATGGTGATGGGCCCGGAGGACCACGTGCCGTCGCGCCGCAAGCTGGCCGCGGTCAAGGAGGTCGCCCAGTGGACCGGCCCCGCGGCCCAGTGGCCGGTCGAGCGGACCAACTTCTCGATGGAGAGTGCCCGGCTGGCCGCGACCCGGCTGATCCAGCGCGGCGTCACCGCGCTGATCTGCGCCAGCGACGTGCTGGCCCTGGGCTCGATCCGGGCCGCCCGCCGGCTCGGCCTCGACGTGCCGCGGGACGTGTCGGTGGTCGGTTTCGACGACAGCGTGCTGATGACGTGCACCGATCCGCCGCTGACCACGGTGCGGCAGCCGATCGAGCTGATGGGTCAGGCGGCCGTCGACGTCCTGGTGAACCAGATCGAGGGCGCCGCCGCCACCACCGACGAGCTGCTCTTCGAACCGGAGCTCGTGGTGCGCGGCTCGACCGGTCCGGTGCCGGTCAAGGCGGGCTGACCAGCACATTCATCCTCATCATCAGGGCGGGCCCGGCGGGCCCGCCCTTCTTTGTGCCCTGGCCCACATTCGTCGAGTTTTTTCTGTTGTTGGTTCACTTCTTGCGGGACGCGGTTGGACTTTGTATCGTCACCTCCACGAAACATCGCACCGATGAGTGAACCCCCTTAGGCGCGCACCCCACCCCCAGGAAGGGGTCTATTTCCCATGTTCAGAACCAGGCTGCGCAGTGCCCTCGGGCTGCTGCTCGTCGCCGGGGTCGCGATGTCCGCCGCCGCGTGCGGCGACAGCGACGACACCCCCGCGGCGACCAAGGACGGCAAGGTCACGCTGGTGGTCAACGGCCTCCCGCCGGCCACCGAGAAGGCCACCCACGAGCGCTTCCTCGCCAACGTGGCCGAGTTCGAGAAGGCCAACCCGAACATCAAGATCGACGCCCGTGAGGGCAAGATGGACCCGCAGACGTTCCCGGCCAAGCTCGCCGGGGGCCAGCTCGAGGACGTCTTCTACGTCTACTTCACCGACCCGGCCAGCCTGATCGCCAAGCGCCAGGTGTCGGACATCAGCAAGTACCTCAAGGACTACCCGGTCACCTCGCAGCTCAAGCCCGAGGTGCTGCGGGTGTTCCAGGACGAGGGCGGCAAGACGTACGGGCTGCCGTACAAGAACTACTCGATGGGCCTGCTCTACAACCGGGACCTGTTCAAGAAGGCCGGCCTGGACCCGAACAGCCCGCCCAAGACCTGGGCCGACGTGCGGACGGCGGCCAAGAAGATCGCCGGCCTGGGCAACGGCACGGTCGGCTACGGCGACTACAGCAAGAACAACACCGGCGGCTGGCACTTCACCACCGAGCTCTACTCGATCGGCGGCGAGATGGCCGTCAACAACGGTGGCACCTGGAAGGCCGCGTTCAACAGCCCCCAGGGTCAGCAGGTCCTGCAGCAGCTCAAGGACATGCGCTGGACCGACAACTCGATGGGCCAGAAGCAGCTGCTGGAGTGGGCCGACCTGCTGCAGCAGATGGGCTCGGGCAAGCTCGGCATGTACCTGGCCACCGCCGACAACATCCCGACCATCGTCAACCAGTACAAGGGCAAGTACGCCACCTACGGCCTCGGCCCGATCCCGGACGGCAAGGGCACGCTGGGCGGTGGCGAGGGCTACATGTTCAAGGCCGGGCTGAGCCCGGAGAAGATCAACGCCGGTCTCAAGTGGCTGACCTTCTGGTTCACCTCGGCCGAGCGCTACGAGGCCGAGAACAAGTGGTCGAGCGACACCGACCAGCCGGTCGGCCTGCCCGAGCCGGCCATCTTCACCGGCGCGGCGGCGCAGACCCAGGCCGCGGCCGACAAGAAGTACGCCAACGTCCCGCAGGAGAACTACGCCGCGTTCGTGGCCGCCATGCCGAACATCCCGGTGAAGCTGGAGCCGCCGAACGCCCAGCAGATCTACGCGGCGCTGGACGTGGCCATGCAGAAGGTCCTGACCGACAAGAACGCCGACATCACCAAGCTGCTCACCGACGCGGAGACCCAGGCCAACTCCATCCTGGCCGGCGTCAAGTAATTCGGAACGGGCCGCCGGCGGGCCATCCGCCGGCGGCCCGGACACCAATGAAGGAGAGAAGATGGCGGTTCTGACGGCGGCCCAGGTGCGGGAATCCCGCACGGCCCGGCTGCGCCGGAAGATCCAGGACAACCTGCTGGCGTACGCGTTCATGGCAGCGGGGCTGCTGTGCTTCGCCTTCTTCTCCTGGTATCCGCTGGTCCGGGGCGTCATCCTCAGTTTCCAGCAGAACAACTTCGTCGTGCCGCCGTACTGGGTGGGCCTGGAGAACTACCAGGCGCTCTTCGACGACCCGCTGTTCTACACGGCCTGGAAGAACACCCTGCTGTTCACCGGGCTGGCGCTGGTCTTCGGCTTCGTCCTGCCGTTCTTCATCGCGGTGCTGCTCAACGAGTTCCGCCACTTCAGCGGCTTCTTCCGGATCCTGGTCTACCTGCCGGTGATGCTGCCGCCGATCGTGGCGGTGCTGCTCTGGCGCTACTTCTACGACCCCGGCAACGGCCTGTTCAACTCGCTGCTGCGCAGTGTGGGCCTGCCGGAGTCCCAGTGGACGCAGTCGTCCAGCACCGCGATGATCTCGCTGGTCCTGGTGTCCACCTGGGCCAACCTGGGCGGCGCGACGCTGATGTATCTCGCCGCGCTGCAGGGCATCCAGGGTGAGCTCTACGAGGCCGCCGAGCTCGACGGCGCGAGCGTCTGGCAGCGGCTGCGGCACGTCACGCTCCCGCAGATGCGCTTCATCATGCTGGTCCTGCTGCTGCTCCAGATCATCGCGACGATGCAGGTCTTCATCGAGCCGTTCGCGCTGACCGGCACCTCCAACCCGGACACCATCACCGTGCTGGTGCTCGTCTACCGCTACGCCTTCACGGTCAACCAGGACTTCGGCCTCGCGGCCGCGATGAGCATGCTGCTGTTCGTGGTGCTGGGCGCCTTCTCGGCGCTCTACCTGCGGCTGACCCGGACCGCGGACTGAGGGGATTTCCGATGACACTGACCGCCCCGCCGCAGACCCCGATCAGCGGCGCCACCCCGGTGCCGGTCCCGCCGCGCCGCAAGCGGAGGCTGGCCGGCACCAACCCGGCCACCCGTACGCTGATCTCCAGCGTCGACCTGCAACGCCACCGCGGCCTCTACTTCACCGTGCTGGGCCTGACGATCACCGTCTTCGTGCTGGTCTTCCTGGTCCCGCTGTACTGGATGTTCGCCGGCGCGGTGAAGTCGCCGGCCGAGTACGCCCTGAGCACCCCCACCTTCATCCCGCACTCCTGGCACCCGGAGAACTACGCGACCGCGTGGGACAACATGCGCATCGCCAAGTACTTCACCAACACGGTGCTGTACGCGGCCGGCGGCTGGCTCATCGCGCTGATCTTCGACGTCGGGGTCGCGTACGCCCTCAGCAAGCTCAAGCCGATCTTCGGCCGGATCCTGCTCGGCGCGGTCCTGGCCAGCCTGATGCTGCCGGCCTCGGCCCTGCTGGTCCCGGCCTACCTGACCGTGGTGGACGTGCCGCTCATCCACGTCAACCTGCTCAACACGCCCTGGGCCCTGTGGTTGCCGGCCGCCGCCAACGCGTTCAACGTCTACGTGCTCAAGCGGTTCTTCGACCAGATCCCCGACGACCTGCTCGACGCGGCGTCGATCGACGGCGCGGGCAAGCTGCGCCAGCTCTGGTCCATCATGCTGCCGCTGTCGCGCCCGGTGCTCGGCGTGGTCTCGATCTTCATCATCATCGCGCTCTGGAAGGACTTCCTCTGGCCGCTGCTGGTGCTGCCGGACCCGGAGGCCCAGACGCTGAGCGTGGCGCTGAGCCGGCTGGCCAACACCAGTCAGGTGCCGCCGACCGAGTTCATGGCCGGGCTGGCCATCGCGAGCGTACCCATGATCGTCGTTTTCCTGATCTTCCAGCGCAGCATCATCGGCGGACTCTCCGCGGGCTCGATGAAGGGCTGATCCCCACCCGGTCCCTGAGGCGGTCAGCGTCGACCGCCGGGACCCGTGCGCCCTCCTCCTCTCTCGAGACACCCCAGAAAGCAGGTCATCGTGGCTAATTCCGACCAGGATCCCTGGTGGCGGGACGCCGTCATCTACCAGGTGTACCCGCGCAGCTTCGCCGACAGCGACGGCGACGGCATCGGGGACATCAACGGGATCCGCGCTCGCCTGGGCCACCTGTCGGACCTCGGCGTGGACGCGATCTGGATGAGCCCGTGGTACCCGTCCCCGATGGCCGACGCCGGCTACGACGTGGCCGACTTCCGCGACATCGACCCGGTCTTCGGCACCCTGGCCGGCGCCGAGGCGCTGATCACCGAGGCGCACGCCGCCGGCATCCGGATGATCGTCGACATCGTGCCCAACCACATCTCCAGCGAGCACGTCTGGTTCAAGAAGGCGCTGGCCGACCCGGCCGCCCCGGAGCGGGAGCTGTTCTGGTTCCGGCCCGGGCGCGGGCCGGCCGGCGACGAGATGCCCACCGACTGGGTCGGCGAGTTCGGCGGCAGCACCTGGACCCGCACCACCGACCCGGACGGCACTCCCGGCGACTGGTACCTGCACCTGTTCACCCCGGAGCAGCCCGACCTCAACTGGGAGCACCCGGCGGTGCGCGCCGAGTTCGAGGACATCCTGCGGTTCTGGTTCGACCGGGGCGTGGACGGCATCCGGATCGACTCGGCCGCCCTGCTCATCAAGGACCGGGACCTGCCCGCCGTGGTCGAGGGCCGGCCGCACCCGTTCCACGACCTGGACGAGGTGCACGACGTCTACCGGGCCTGGCGCCGGATCTCGGACAGCTACCCCGACCGGGCGCTGATCGGTGAGGTGTGGATGCCGGAGGTCGACCGGTTCGCCAATTACCTGCGGCCGGACGAGCTGCACGCGGCGTTCAACTTCGACTTCCTCGGCTGCGCGTGGGAGCCCGGGCTGATGCGCGAGTGCATCGACCGGACCCTCGACGCGCACCGGGCGATCGGCGCCCCGGCCACCTGGGTGCTGTCCAACCACGACGTCACCCGGCACGTCACCCGGTACGGCCGGCAGATGACCACCTTCAGCTTCGAGAACAACCTCGACGGCAGCCCGGTCGACCTGGAGCTCGGCACCCGGCGGGCCCGCGCCGCCGCGCTGCTGTCGCTGTCGCTGCCCGGCGCCACCTACGTCTACCAGGGTGAGGAGCTGGGCCTCTGGGAGAACGAGAACATCCCGGTGGAGCAGCTCCAGGACCCGATGTGGGCCCGTCGCGGGCACAGCCGGGACGGCTGCCGCGTGCCGCTGCCGTGGAGCGATGACGAGCCGCCGTTCGGCTTCTCCACCGCGACACCGTGGCTGCCGCAGCCGCCGGAGTGGAAGGACCGCACGGTCCAGGCCCAGACCGGCGACCCGAGCTCGATGCTGGAGCTCTACCGCGGCGCGATCAAGCTGCGCCGGGCCGAGCCGGGTCTGCACACCGCCGACATGGCCTGGCTGAGCGTCGCCCCCGGGGTGCTCGCCTACACCCGGGGACCTGAGTTCGCCTGTGTCCTCAACATGTCCGACGTCGCGGTCGCGCTGCCGGACCACCACCGATGCCTGCTCGCGAGCGGTCCGCTCGACGGTGACCTCCTCCCCCGGGACACCGCCGTCTGGCTGCACCTGCGCACCGAAAGGAAGTAAGCACCACCGAGGGGGCTTGGCCACCTGATGAAAGGGATCCCCATGGCCAACCGCACCGCCTACCTGTCCCTCGCGATACTCACCGCGGCGTCCGCCGTCACCGCCGTCATCGCCGGGGCGGCCTCCCCGGCCGCCGCGGCGGGACTGTCCCCCTTCGACATCCCCGGTCGCGGTGCCACCGTGCCGTTCACCGAGATCGAGGCGGAGAACGCCGCCACCACCGGCACGAAGACCGGCACCAGCCGCTACTACGGGCAGCTGTCCTCCGAGGCGTCCGGCCGCGAGGCCGTCACCCTGGACAGCGCCGGCGAGTACGTCGAGTTCACCCTGACCAAACCGGCCAACGCGGTGACCTTCCGCTACAGCCTGCCCGACGGCAACAACGGCGCCGGCCGGGACGCCACGATCGACGTCCGGGTCGGCAACGCGGTCGTCCGGACCGTGCCGGTGACCTCGAAGTACAGCTGGTTCTACGGCGGCTACCCGTTCAACAACAACCCGGGTGACACCAACCCGCACCATTTCTACGACGAGGCCCGGACCATGTTCGGGACCACGTACGCGGCCGGCACCAAGGTCCGGCTCCAGGTCAGCTCCACCGCCCAGTCGCCCAGCTTCACCATCGACCTGGCCGACTTCGAGAACGTCCCGGACCCGATCGGCAAACCGGCCGGCGCGGTCGACGCCGTGGCCCAGTTCGGCGCGGACCCGACCGGGGCCACCGACTCCACGGCGAAGATCCAGGCCGCGGTGAACGCCGGTGGCACCGTCTACCTCCCGCCGGGCAACTACACGCTGCACAGCCACGTGATCGTCGACCGGGTCAACCTGGTCGGGGCCGGGCCCTGGTACACGGTGCTCGGGGGCCGGCATCCCACCCAGCGCAACCTGGCCGCCGGCATCTACGGCAAGTTCAACGGACAGGGCGGACCCAGCCAGAACGTCACGGTCAAGGACCTGGCGATCATCGGCGACATCCGCGAGCGGGTCGACGACGACCAGGTCAACGCGTTCGGCGGGGCGATGTCCAACTCGACCATCGACAACGTGTGGATGCAGCACACCAAGGTCGGTGCGTGGATGGACGGGCCGATGGACCGGTTCACCATCAAGAACAGCCGGATCCTGGACCAGACGGCCGACGGCGTGAACTTCCACATCGGCGTCACCAACTCCACGGTCACCAACACCTTCGTCCGCAACACCGGCGACGACGGGCTGGCCATGTGGGCCGAGCGGGTCCCGAACGTGGGCAACTCCTTCACCCGCAACACCGTGGTCGCCCCGATCCTGGCCAACAACCTGGTCAGCTACGGCGGCCGGGACATCGTGATGACCGACAACGTCGTCTCGGACACGGTGACCAACGGCGGCGGCATCCACGTCGCCAACCGCTACCCCGGCGTCAACGGCGCGACCGGCGTGCAGGGCACCTGGACGCTGGCCCGCAACACCCTGATCCGGGCCGGCAACTCCGACTACAACTGGAACTTCGGGGTCGGGGCGATCTGGTTCTCCGCGCTCAACGAGGCGTTCCAGAACCCGACGATCAACATCACCGACACCGACATCCTGGACAGCTCGTACGCGGCGCTGATGTGGATCGAGGGGCAGACCAACGGCATCCACTTCGACAACGTCAACATCCAGGGCGCCGGCACGTACGCACTCCAGGTGCAGGCGTCCAGTCAGGTGAGCTTCAACAACGTCCGGGCCAGCGGCATCGCCCAGCCCAAACCCATGCACAACTGCGTCGGCTCCGGCTTCCAGATCACCCGGACCGGCACCAACACCGGCTGGTACACCGACGCGCCGGACTGCGGCCCGTGGCCGGCCCCGCAGTGGGGCAACACCACCACACCACCGACCACTCCCCCGACGACCCCGCCGACCACGCCTCCCGCCAGTGGAAATCTTGCGCAAGGCAAGGCCGTCACGACCTCCAGCACCTCCGGCGGGTTCATCGGGGCCAACGCGGTCGACGGAAATGCGGCCACCTACTGGGAGAGCGCCAACGGCTCCTTCCCACAGACGTACACCGTGGACCTGGGCTCTTCGCAAGCCGTCGGCCGGCTGGTTCTGAAGCTGCCGCCGGGCTGGGAAACCCGCTCCCAGACCATCGCCGTGGCGGGTTCCACCGACGGATCGTCCTACTCGTCGCTGGTCGGCGCGACCGGCTACTCCTTCAACCCTACGGCGACGATCAACCTGCCTACGGGAAGCCGTCGCTACTTGCGCCTGACCTTCTCCGCCAACTCAGGGTGGCCGGCGGCGCAGCTGGCCGAGCTGGAGGCCTACGCGGACGGCGGCACCACCACGCCGCCGCCCACCACGACCCCGCCGGCTCCGACCGGGAACCTGGCCGCCG
>NZ_JBEZGQ010000259.1:0-9509 GCF_040650095.1 Actinoplanes sp. NPDC048791
CCCAGGCCCAGCCACGTGAGCACGGCGGCGGGCGTGGCCGGGAGAGCCGAGAGCCGCCGCGCGCCGAGGGCGATCAGTGCACCGACGCCGAACTCCCAGAGCCGGGCCGGCAGGCCGTGGACGGTCCACGGGTTCGTCGCCGGCTCCAGCCAGAGGGCCAGCGAGGCGGCGCTCAGCACCGTCAGCAGGAGTGCGGCCGACAGCACGCTGGGGCGGCCACGGCGGGCCCAGGCCAGCGCGACCACGATGAGCAGCAGCGGCCACACCAGCGCGAACTGGACCAGCAGGGACAGCGGCCAGAAGTGCTGCAACGGCGACACGTCGACCGGCGCGGTGCCCTGGGTCGCCAGCCGTACGTTCATGGTGGCGGTCGCGGCGGCGACGGCGTCCCAGGAGACCGTGGTCCGGTCCGCCGGCGGCATCCAGTGCCAGGCCGCACCGAGTGAGCCGAGCACCACCACGGTCGCGGCCGGCACCATCCGGGTCGTGCGCCGGGCGTAGAACCGGCGCAGCGACAGCCGGCCGTCCTGGCGCAGCTCCCGGAACGCCGTAGCGGTGAGCACAAAACCGGAGATCACGAAGAAGAGGTCGATGCCGACCCCGCCGCCGTTCAGGCCGGCCACGCCGACGTGCCAGCCGACCAGCAGCAGCACGGCGAGCGCACGCAGGCCCTGCACGTCACGCCGGAAGACCGGCGGATCGGGTGCCGGCACCGGCTGGGCCGCCGGACGGGCCCGTTCGAGAAGTCCCGCGGTGCCGGTCATGACGCCACGACCGGGGCGTAGGTGGGCATCTGGCGGGCACCCGGAATCGGCGGATCGGCGTCCGGACTGCCCGGCGCGTCGGGGTGCCGCTGCGGGGTGGACCGTCCGCCGAGCAGCAGCGGCCAGACGAAGTACAGCATCGGGCCGGCGAACAGCACTGTCGCCCAGAGCTGGTCCAGGCCGTAGTGCATGACTCCGAGCACGATGCCCGACCAGGTGAGCAGCTGGGCGGCGATGAGCCAGACCCGCAGCAGGCGCAGCACCCGCTTGGCGGTCGACGTGCGCTTGGCGGCGCCGGTCGGCACCCAGGCGGCGGTACGGCCGCGCAGGAAGTCGAACAGGGCCAGGGCGTGGCAGAAGCCGATGAGCATCTGGACCCGTACGACGGCCGGGGACCAGCGGTAGTCGGTGACCCGCGGCATCAGGGTCGACCACACGAAGATGGTGCCGATCAGCGGCAGATAGTTCAGCGGCCGGATCTGGTCGGGGAAGAACCACAACATCAGGAAGCCCGGCAGCTGACTCGTGAAGGCCGCGACGGCGGTGGTGATGTAGTAGAGGAACCCGGTCCAGAAACAGAGCTTCTGCTTGACGGTGAGCGCCGAGCGGTGGAAGTCCGGATCGGCCAGCAGGCTCATGCTGCCGGTGCACCAGCGGTACTGCTGGTTGGCGAAGCCGTCGAAGTTGTCCGGGCAGACGCCCTTGGCCAGATTCACCGGCACGTAACGCGTCCGGAAACCGGCCTTGGCCATGTTGACTCCGGTGTGCACGTCCTCGCTGTGCCCGATCTGCGCGAAACCGCCCGACGCCCGCAGCGCACTGCGGCGGTAGACGGCATTCGTGCCGACACAGATGGCCGCGTCGACCGCGTCGCGGGCCGGCTGAATCCAGCGGTAGAACATCTCCTGGGTCGCGCCGGCCGAGCGCTGCAACCAATTGAAGTGCTCCTGCTGGACATCGAAGAATTGCGGCGACTGGACGATCCCGACGGCCGGATCGTCGAAGTACGGCGCCAGTTCGCGGATCATGTCGGCGCGCGGGGCGAAATCGGCGTCGAAGACATGAATGAGATCGCCGGTCGAGTTCTCGTATCCGTGGCGCAGGTTTCCGGCCTTCTTCAACTCACCGCGGTTGGGCCGGGAAAGGTAGCGGAAGCCGTACTGCGCGGCGAGCTCGGCGACCGTGTCGCGGCCCGAGTCGTCGAGCACGTGGACGGTGAGCAGGCCCGGCCAGTCCAGGGCGGCGACGTGGCGGTAGGTGTTGTCCAGAATGGCCAGCGATTCACCGGCGGACGGCAGGAAGACGTCGACCGAGGGGTACGCCGCCGGCCGGTACTCCGCCACCAGGGCGTCGTGCTCGGCGCGGGAGCTGCGGCGCTTGCGGGTGCTCGACAGCAGGCTGATGAGCACGGCCACGACCTGCAGGGCGATCAGCTCGTAGAGCAGGCTGGTCCACATCGAGTTGGCCGCCAGCCGGGCCAGGCCGAACATGACGCCGGCGAAGGCCAGCAGGAACACGCAGAAGATCCAGCGGCCCTGGCGTCCGTAGTAGAGATACTTCTCGTGATCGGAGGGCGGCAGCGGCACGTACTCCACCACTGCCTGGGGAGAGGTGCCGGCCCGCGAGCCTCTCTGTTGCCGAGTCTGTGCGACTACCACCGGTAAAGGCCTTCCGTATGTGATGACGGAGCCGACTCGGGGATAGAGCCATCGAACGACCGACGACCGCAGCTGAGCCGGCGGTAGTCAGTCGATCACCCGGAAACAGAGCCTGAATGCATTTTCGCCGACGTTCACCGGACCCGTACGGGTTAATCCGATCGGTCGGCGATAAAGGCACCTTTCGCGGCGCGGCGCGGCGGTGGAACCACCAATGGATAGCTGACCTGCAAAGACTTCCTCAATGCCATTCAGGGACGGCGAAGAAACGAAAAAGAGACGGGACGGTGCTGGTGATGTATGTCACAGCGAGGACTGTCCGATGTGTTCAACAATTTGTCAGCCGAGCCGGTCGAGAAACTCCACCGAGCGGCGTACGACCAGCGCCGTCGCCTCGGCGTCGTACGACGGCAGTGAGCTGTCGGTGAACAGGTGCCGGTCGCCGGGGTAGACGAACAGCTCGGCCAGCTCGGGCCCGGCCGCCGCGACCAGCTCACGGGCGGCGTCGAGGTCGCCCTCCAGCGCGAAGATCGGGTCCTGGTCCATGCCGTGGATCTGCACCGGCACGCCGGCCGGCCACGGTCCGAAAGCCCATTCGCCGCTGATCGGCACGCAGCTCTCGTAGAGCAGGGCACCGCCGGCACCGGGTCGCGTCTGGGCATATCGCTGGGCCTGGGCCGCGCCCCAGGAGAAGCCCGCGTACGCCAGGGGCCCGGGCAGCTCGGCCACCGCCCGGTCGGCGCGCTCATCCAGGAGCTGGTCACCGACGCTCCTGACGAAGGCGACGCCCTCCTCGACGCTCGCGGGTCGTTCGCCGTCGAACAGCTCGGGGGTGTGCACGGTGTGCCCGCCGGCCCGCAGTTGCTCGGCGAACGCGAGCACCCCGTCGGTCAGACCCTGCACGTGATGGAACAGCACGACGGTGGCCATCTCTACACTTCCCCTCATCGGACGACAGTGGTCGAATGATCCACGATAGTAGAACGGTCGAACTTTGTCGGTCAATGAGCAGATCCCCGACTACGACCTCGACGAGATGGTCGTGGTCACCGCCCCCGCCCAGCTCCGGGCGCTGGCCGACCCGCTGCGCAGCACCCTGCTGGAGCTGGTACTGGAGCGGGCCGCGACGGTCTCCGAGCTGGCCCAGGCGGTCAGCCGCCCCAAAGGCACGGTCGCGTACCACGTGAACCTGCTGGTTGACGCCGGGCTGCTCCGGGTGGTCCGGACGCGGCGGGTCCGGGCCATCGAGGAGCGCTACTACGGCCGGGTCGCGCGGACCTACTACATCGGGGCGCTCAACAGTCCCGAGGACAAGAAGGTCGTCGCCGCGATCAACGGGCTCGCCGAGGCAGCGGCCGAGGCCGCCCCGGCCCACGAGGCCGACGAGTTGCGGTGCCTGCTCGTGCACGCCCGCATCCCGATCGAGGAGGTCCGCAACTTCTGGGCCGAGGTCCAGGAGGTGGCCCGCCGCTTCGCCCAGATCCCGCGCTCGGGCGATCAGGCGTACGGCTTCGTCGCCGGTCTCTATCCCACCGACGCCCCGACCCTGCCGGACGCGCGATCCACCACGAAGGACTGATCCTTCCTCTTTAGACCGTTCTGTGGGCATTCGCGTCCGTAGGGTGGCCGATTGCCGGGCGCGCGAGGTGCTCCGGCGATCCGAGGGAGTGACGCATGACCCGTCTGGCCGTACCGCTCGCTGTGCTGTTGGTTCTGGGGGTGGGTGCCGGACCGGCCGGCGCCGCGGCGGTGAGCCCGTCGAGCGAGCCCGTCGAGTCGGCCGCGCTGATCAACGGGCGGGTGGTCCGCGACGCCGCGACCGCGCAGCGGCTCATCGACGCCTACTGGACGCCGGAACGGATGCGGACGGCCATCGCGGTCCCCGACCCGCGCGTCATCGAGGACCCGGCGCTGGAGCAGCGGGACCGGCCGGGCAACGTCGGGCGTCCGCAGACGGCGGTGCGGCCGGCCGGGCCGTCGGCCGCCGGCGGCACCAGGAGTACGGGCCGGGCGGTCAACCCCTCGGCCGGCGTGGGCAAGGTCTTCTTCACCAAGTCCGACGGCAAGAACTACGTCTGCTCGGGCAGCACGCTGAACAACGAGACCCGCAACCTGGTGTCCACCGCCGCGCACTGCATCCACGGCGGCAAGGGCGGTGTCAACCACGAGAACTGGATGTACGCGCCGCTCTACGCCGCGGGCAAGACCCCGTACGGCAAGTTCGCGGCGAAGTGGTTCCACGCCACCAAGGGCTGGACCCAGCACAGCTACCACTGGTGGGACTTCGCGTTCGTCAACGTGTGGCCGCTCGCCGGGGTGCGGCTGGTCGACAAGACCGGCGGCAACGGCATCAGCTTCAACCAGAGCAAGTCCATCGGGGTCACCGTGCTGGCGTACCCGTCGAAGGCGCCGTACGACGGGCAGAAGCAGGTCTCCTGCGTGACCAGCCTGCAGTGGGCGGCCGCCGCGCAGGTCAAGGTCTTCTGCGGGCTCACGCCGGGGGCCAGCGGCGGCCCGATGTTCCAGAACTTCGACCCGACCATCGGCTTCGGCTTCACCAACACGGTGGTCGCCTATGTGTGGAAGAGCCGCAACTACGGGCCGTACTTCGACAGCGACGTGCTGACCGTCTTCAACCGGGCCCGCAACAAGACCTGATCAGGTCAGCAGCGACTCCCGCATCGTCCGGCCCGGATTGAAGGCGCCGGCGATGCGGTGCTCGGTGGGGGCGTACACGTCGACGGTGTTGTTGCGCCGCATCAGCTCCCGGACGGGCGGCGGCAGCGGCGGCGGCTCGTCCGGCATGGCGGCCCGCAGGTCCCGGGCGGTCGCGATCAGCCGGTCGGCGAGGGCGGCCCCGTCCACGTCGACCCGCACCCGGCCGTACTCCCAGCCGGCCACGGTGAGGTCGAGCACCTCGAACACGTGCGCCAGCAGCGGGTCGGGGTCGGTCACCCGTACGGTCCGCTTGGCCTGCGCGCCGACCACCGTGACGGCCGCAGCGACCTGGACGTACGGGTGCAGCCCGCCCGGCAGCTCGAACAGCGACCACCGCAGCTCCGGCCCGGCCGTCTGCCACAGCGGCCGGTAGTTGCGGCGGTCCACCGCGAACCCGCGGCCGGTACGCCGGTAGAGCTCCCCGGCCTGGGTGAACAGATCCCCGTAGGCGGCGTCGGCGAACTCACCCAGGATCCGGGCCGCCACGATCAGCCCGTCATCGTCGGTCAGCAGCCCGGCCACCGCCTCGGCCTGCGCACCGAAGGGCGCGGGCACGTGCGCACCGAACCGCTGCCGGACGTCGCGCAGCAGCGCCTCCTGCCGGGCAGGATCCTGCTCGACCCGCCGCTTGCCCAGCTGGAACCACCGCATGTCGCCTCGTCTCCGCAGTCACCTGACGAACGCGGCAATGCTAGTTGAGCTGACTCACCGGCCTGCCCGCTGTCACGTGCCGCGGATGGTGAACGCCTTCGAGCTGCCGCCCACGGCGTAGGCGTCACCCGGTGCGTAGACCCGGTACGAGTAGCTCGCCTTGCCCGGCGGCGTGGCCACCACCGTGTACCGGCCGCTGGCCCGGACCCGCCCGGTGTTGACGTTCTTCCACGCCCCGCCCGTGTAGCGCTGGAGCCGGATGACCTTGCCCTTGTTGAGCGGGGACACCGAGCCGGTGACGTCGACGGCGGACCCGGCGGGCGCG
This sequence comes from Actinoplanes sp. NPDC048791, assembly GCF_040650095.1. Classification (NCBI taxonomy): domain Bacteria; kingdom Bacillati; phylum Actinomycetota; class Actinomycetes; order Micromonosporales; family Micromonosporaceae; genus Actinoplanes; species Actinoplanes sp. NPDC048791. The sequence goes on from NZ_JBEZGQ010000259.1 coordinate 6,117, forward strand.
GCGGCCTTGGCCGGTGCGGCGCTGACCTTGAACCGGCTGTAGCGCAGGTGGGCGGCGTCGATGGCGATGATCGTCCGCTCGTCCTGGCCGGTCGGCTTCCTGGACGTGCCGGGCACCCAGACGCAGTGCAGCGCCTCAGCCTGGTTCGCGGGCACCGTGCGGCGGAACGTGCCCGTCGAGCCGGTGCGGCCGTTCACCCGGAAGCCCCACTCGACGCAGCCGTTGTCGTTGCCGATCACCAGGGGTGCGTTGGGCCACGGCCGTCCGGTGTCGGTGTCCCAGACCCGTACGGTCATCACGACCGGCTTGCCGCGTTTGGCGGGCTCGGGGAACGTCATGTCGATGCCCGGCCGGTGCGAGCTCGTCACCTGCACGGTCGCCGGGTCGATGGCCGTGCCGGGATCGATGTCCAGCAGGTTCCACAACTTGTCGTACGCGGCGAGGCGGTCGACGCGCACCGTCCCCTTCCAGGCGCTGGTGACGGCCACCTCCCCCGTCCAGATGCCGTCCTGCGGCGTGCCCTCGGTGAGGGCCAGCGCGGCGTAATTGTTCGGCGCCTGGGAGAAAGTCACGTAGGGGAGGAGTCCCCCGACGCCGTCGCTGGTCTGTTCCACCCCGGTCTCGTCGGTGAGCCGTACCCGGACTTCGAGCATCACGGTCTGCAGGCCGGAGACGGTGACCGCCGAACGGGACAGCTCGATCGATTTGAGCACCGGCGGAGTGGTTTCCGCCGCGGGCGCGGCGCCGGCGGGGCCGCCCGGAATGAGCACGGCCGGCCCGAGCAGGGCCGTGGTGAGAGAGAGGGCGAGGAGCAGACGGCTGCGCATGACTGTCACGTCCTGGGATCGTGCATCACCGGCGGCGGACGTGCCGCGTGTCCACAAGGTACGCCTGTCGCACTGCCTATGACTGCCCTCGGGGAAATCGGACGGTGACAGTGGTTCCGGTGGGCTGGTTCGGGGCCAGAGTGATGGTTCCGTGGTGGCGTTCGACCAGGACCCGGCTCAGCGTCAGGCCCAGCCCGGCGCCGGGGATGCCGGCCTGATGGGCGTTGCGGCCCCGGTAGAGGCCGCGGAACATGCTGGCCTGCTCGGCGACCGGGATGCCGGTGCCCCGGTCGGCGATGGTCAGCACGGCGAGGTCACCGTCGGCCGCCAGCGTGACGGTCACCGTGGAGTCGTCGGGGCTGAACTTGACGGCGTTGCTCAGCAGGCTGTCGACGACCTGGCGCAGCCGGCGCGGATCGCCGGGCACGGTCAGCCCGGCCGGTACGTGGACGTCGACGGTGATCCGGTGCTCCCGGGCCACCGGGTTGATCGCCTCCACGCCGGCCGTGGTGATCTCGGCCAGGTCGACGTCGACGCTCGTCAGCTGGGCGTGGCCGGATTCGAGGGCGGCGAGGTCGAGCAGCCGTTCGATCAGGGTGTGCAGCCGGTTGTTGTTGCGTTCGATGACCTCGATGAGGTTCCGGACCTCGCCGATCGTGGTCTCGTCGGGTGACTCGGCGATCAGGTCGGTGTAGGCGCTGATGGACGTCAGGGGCGTACGCAGCTCGTGACCGACCAGAGCGATGTATTCGTCGGTGGCCGCGGCCAGGTGCGCGGCCAGCTCCTCGGCGCGGCGCCGTTCGAGGTAGGCCCCGATGGTGCCGGCGATGCCCCGCAGCAGCACCGCGAGCGCCGGCTCGGGCTCCTGCGGACTCCAGGAGAAGAACGTCAGGACCCCGTTGACGTGATCACCGCTGCGCAGCGGCACGGCCCCGGCGGCGCGGTACTTGGCGGCCGCGACGACCTGCGGCAGCAGCGGGGAACCAGGGGCGTGCACGTCCGGCACCCACAGCAGGTCGCCGCGCTGCCAGCACAACCCGGCCAGCCCCTCGCCGCGGGCGATGGAGTCCGGCATCGGCATCGGCGTCGCGTTCTCGGCCAGGAACGCCGCGGCGGGCCGCAGCACGTCACCGGCCGGGTCGACCAGCCACAACCGCAGGTAGGGCCAGCCGACGCCGGTGCCGACGGCCCGCAGGACCTGGTCGCCGAGGGTGGCCGCGTCCGGGCTCCGCGACAGCACCTCGAGCACCTCGGTCGTGCAGTCCAGGAAGCGCCGGGCACGATGCTCGGCGGTGACGTCGTGCACCGCGGCGACGGCTCCCGTGATGGCGCCGGTCGTGTCGCGGATCGGACGTGCGTTGATCGACAGCCAGTGCTCCGGCCCGTCGCCGTCGCCGTCGAGCACGAGCGCCCCGCGGACGTCTTCCCCGGCGAGGGCGCGCAGCAACGGCATCTCTTCGGTACGCAGCAGCGTGCCGTCGTGGTGGCGCAGCCGGGAACGCCGCGTCCACTCCTCCAACGGCACCGGCCCGGCCGCGCTGCCGCCGCCGCCGAACAGCTCGCTCACCCCTCGACTGCGCACCGTCAGCCGGCCCTCGGCGTCACAGGTGACCACCCTGACGTCGAGGCCGTCCAGCAGCGCCTCCACGAACGCTGTATCGGAAGGGGCGGACTGCACCGGGGCGCCGGCGGCGCCGGGCGGGGCCTCGTCGCCCAGTTGCCGCCGCAGGACGGAGGTCAGCTCCTGCACGCTGAACGGTTTGGTCATCACTGTGGTGGCGCCCACCGAGGCCAGCTGCGGGTCGCTGGGCGGCAGGTAGCCGGTGAGCAGCATGATCGGGATGTCCGCGAGTGCGGGATCGGCGCGCAACGTGCGGCACAACTGCAGGCCGTCCAGGTGGGGCATGTCGATGTCGGTCACGACCAGATCGGGCCGGTGCCGGGCCACCGCGGCCAGGCCGGCGCGCCCGTCGCCGACCACGGTGACGTCATGCCCGAGCCGTCGCACCACCTCGGCGACGATCCGCTGATGATCAACGTTGTCCTCGGCCAGCATCACCAATGCCATGCCTCATTCTAATCGGGCAAAAGCCGGGAAAGCCCCGTTTCTGGACTACCGCCCGGACATCGCCTCGATCAACGGCAGTGGATTGAGGTAGTCGCGGTACGACACGATCTGACCGTCGCGGACCCGGAACACGGCGATGACCGTCTGCCGGAACGGCGCGCCGGTCGTGACGACGGTGCCGTGCGCCTCGTACTCCACGATGATCACCTCCGGATCGGTGGTCTCGTGCAGCACGAGATCGCGGTAGTCGTCGAGCCGGATGAAACCCTCGGCTGCCGCGGTCAGGTGCTGCTTGATCGCCGCGCGGCCCCGCACCCGCGCGGGCAGGCCCGGCGGCCGGTACGGCCACTCGAGGTAGCCGTCGGGGGCCATCAGCGCCACGAAGGTCTCGACGTCCAGCTCGCGCCCGGCCCGCAACACCCGGCCGACGACCTCCCGCGCTGTGCCGGTCATCGCTTCCCCCTCTTTGATCACGCATTGATTCAACGACCGTAGAAC
>NZ_JBEZGQ010000260.1:0-9470 GCF_040650095.1 Actinoplanes sp. NPDC048791
GCCGCGGACCTTGAAGGTCCGCGGCGCCGGTGACCTCGCGGGTCAGTGGTTGTGCGCGGCCAGCTGCTTGCGCACGTCGTCCATGTCGAGCTTCTCGACCTGCTCGATCAGGCTCTCCAGCGCGGACTCGGGGAGGGCGCCGGGCTGCGAGAAGACGATGACGCCGTCGCGCACTGCCATGATCGTCGGGATCGAGCGGATGTCGAACTTCGCGGCCAGCTCCTGCTGGGCCTCGGTGTCGACCTTGCCGAAGGTGATCTCGGTGTGCTTCTCCGAGGAACGCTCGTACGTCGGCGCGAAGCGGACGCAGGGCCCGCACCAGCTGGCCCAGAAGTCGACCAGGACGATGCCGTCCTTGCCGGTCACCTCGTCGAAATTCTCTGTGGTCAGCGCAACGGTCGCCATGATCTCTCCGTCCACGGGAAAAAGGCCACGGGAAATTGGCCTACGTGCGGTCCAACCTGCTCACGTCCCCGGTGATTCCCGCTGTCGGCGCCGGCGACACGTGGTCTGAGGCACCTTTTGCGGTCGCGGCGTGGACCTTGAGCGACTCAGCGTAACCCAAAGTAAGGAGAGCGCTCTCAGTTGTGAACAACCCGGTGTCGTCCAGTTTGCGCATCAGGCTGCCTCGATACCCGGTCTGAGGACCACCTATCGCAGCTTGATAACGACGGGGTAACCACCGAAGGTAATAGGTAACAAAGTTAAATGTGACTTGGCTCACTGTTGGGAACCCTTCACATCGATACGGAGGGTAAGGCAAACTCTTTCTCAACAGAGCGTGGGCGGCGGGTGCCGGGGAGGGCCCCGCCGCTCATTGCGTCTCCCCCCAGGTGTGGCCCGCGAGCCCCTGGATAGCCTCCTCGACCATGACCGCCGAAGATCCTGTGAGCCCGGCCGCACCCCAGAGCCCGGCGGCGCCGCTCAGCCCGGCTGGTCCCGAGGCGGAGCCCGAGCCCGAGCTCGAGGTCGGTGTCGGCCCCTGGCCCGGTGCCTGGCCCACGGACCATCATTACGATCCCGAGCTGCTCGCGCAGGGCGATCGGCGCAATGTCGTCGACCGGTACCGGTACTGGCGCCGCGAGGCCGTCGTCGCCGACCTGGACCAGCGCCGGCACGGCTTCCACGTGGCGATCGAGAATTGGCAGCACGATTTCAACATCGGCACCGTGGTGCGCAACGCCAACGCCTTCCTCGCCGCCGAGGTCCACATCGTCGGCCTGCGGCGGTGGAACAGGCGGGGCGCCATGGTCACGGATCGCTATCAGCACGTGCGGCACCATCCGACGATCGAGGACTTCGCCGGCTGGGCGGCGGCCGCGGGGCTGCCGATCATCGGCATCGACAACCTGCCGGGCTCGCGCCCGATGGAGACGGTAACCCTGCCGCGGGAATGCGTGCTGATCTTCGGCCAGGAGGGGCCCGGGCTGTCCGCTGCCGCCCGCGCTGCGTGCAGCGCCCTCTTCTCGATCGCCCAGTACGGCTCCACGCGCTCGATCAACGCGGGCGTGGCGAGCGGCATCGCGATGCATTCCTGGGTACGCGCCCACGCGGGTCCTCCGCCCGGGTGATCATCGCGCGGCCCGGGCGGGCGAACGGCTTGACCCGGTTCTGCCGATTCGCTTGACGGCGACCCGGCCGGGCCCCACCTTAAGAGGGTGGGTGTCACAGTGAGTTGCCCCCGTTGTGCTGCGCAGGTCCGGCCGCCGGACCTGATGCACAGTGATTGGCGCTGCGACAACTGTGGCGACGTCTCTCCGTTCCACGTGGCGGAGCACATCGGCCCGGAGATCCTCGACAGCGTGCGGCTGCGGGTGGCGCCCACGGTCGACCACATGCCGCTCTGGTGCCCGTGGCCGTTGCCGCCCGGGTGGATGGTCACCGGTGTCGGCTGGGCGGGGGATGAGCGTTCCGGCGTACGCGCGACGGCGCTGTCCTGCAGTGGCCCGGACCCGCTGGGCGGTGGCCCGGCCGACCTCGTGCTGATCGCCGAGCAGCCGGGCGTGGGGCTGGGGACCCGTTTCGCGGGCATCCCCGGCATCGATCCCGGCCACCTGATCACCCAGGCCCTGGGCGAGTGTGACCGGGGTGGACACGCCGGCCCGCACGCCAAGATCAGGGTCGGCGGGCACCCGACTCCACTGTGGTGCGTGAAGTCTCCGGAAGATCGCAGCGCCTATGTGAGTGAAGCCAAAGGAATGTGGCTCTATGCGGTAGCGTGGCCGGCAAGCGCGGGCTACTTCCTGGCCGAGCATGTCGTCCTGCACGACCTGTCCGACGGGGTGCCGCCCGAGCTCGTGTACGGAGCGCCGAGCCCGTACCTGCACGGCAAGGCCTGAACTCGAAGGCCTGACCTGCGGGAACGCCATCGGCTTTTCGGGCACAATGTTCACAGAGCGCAGTTGAACTGATACCGTGAGTGTTGCCGCGGCGATGACCGTCACCCGCAACGGAGGAGAAGGCCCGCCATGATCAAGAAGGTTCTCACCTGGCTTGGCATCGCATTCTTGATCTTCTTCATCGCCTTCAACCCGAACTCGGCCGCCGCGGTGTTCGAGTCCCTGGGCGACACCATCGGGGACATCGCCCGTGGTTTCGGAACGTTCTTCACCAACCTCGTCGCTTAACATCACCTGATGGGTCCTGGCGAGCCGCGGCAACCTGAAGACGAGGGTGCGCGCCGCCCTCGCGACGACGACGACACCTTCGGCTACAACGATCCGGCGTTTCGCGACGACGGTCCCGAGTACCGCCGGGGCGTGGCCTCAGCCGGCCCCGGCTACTCACCCGACGCCGGCTATTCGCCGAGCGCGGGCTACGGGACCGATCCGCGCGACGAGGAATACCGCGACCCGGGTGAATACGACGCCCCGGTCTTCACTGAGGAAGAGCTCCAGGGCCTAGGCGGCGAGGGCTCCGGTGTCCCGGGTGGACCCCGCCGGGTGCTGCCGCTGGAGGACGAGCCGACCACACTGGTCTCCCGCTACCTCTTCCCGACCGAGCGCTACCGCGGCGAGTGGAAGCGGCACTGGATCCATCTGTCCACTCCGCTGCTGGTCGGCATCGGCTCGACCCTGCTGCTCGGTTACCTCGCCGGCTTCCTGACCCGTCAGGAGATCGACGGCCTGGTCACCGCGGCCGTGCTGATCTGGCTCGGCGTCATGGGCTGGGTCGCCTGGAAGGTCGGGGACTGGTATTTCGACCGGTTCATCCTGACCAACAAGCGGGTCATGGTGGTCAACGGCATCATCACCCGCAAGGTCGCCATGATGCCGCTGCTGCGGGTCACCGACATGAAGTACGAGCAGTCCGCCCTGGGCCGCATGCTCAGCTACGGCACGTTCGTGCTGGAGTCGGCCGGCCAGGACCAGGCGCTGCGCGAGGTCAAGCACCTGCCCAACCCCAACGAGCTGTACCTGCGCGTCGTCGAGGAGATGTACGAACCGCAGGCGGTCGAGGCCCGGTTGGGCAAGGACGGTGACGCGGGCGACGACGCCTGACGCTCCTCAGTGCTGCGCGGCGGCCACCCGGTAACGTCTTCGGGTGACCAGAATCGACCGGCCCAGCATCGACCTGCACTGCCATTCGACCGCCAGCGACGGCACGCTGACCCCGGCCGAGCTGGTGGCCGCGGGTGCCCGGGCCGGCCTGGACGTGATGGCCATCACGGATCACGACACCACCGGCGGCTGGGCGGCGGCCGAGGCGGCGCGCCCGCCCGGTCTGGCTCTGGTCCGCGGCGCCGAGCTCTCCTGCCGGTGGTACGGCGTGGAGCCGGCCATCCCGCTGCACCTGCTGGCGTACCTGTTCGATCCTCGGGATCCGGCCCTGGCCGCCGACCTGATCCGGCTGCGCAGCGACCGTGAGCAGCGCGCGGAGAAGATCGTCGGGTTGCTCCGCGCGGACGGGGTGGACATCAGCTGGCCCGAGGTCAGCGGTTACGCGGCGGGCGGATCGGTCGGGCGGCCGCACATCGCCCAGGCGCTGATCCGGGCCGGGCTGGTCCGCACCACGAGCGAGGCCTTCGCCTCCCGGTGGCTGGGCGCCCGTTACTTCGTACCGAAAGCCGATCTTGACGTTTTCGAGGCCGTGCGGACCGTCCGGGCCGCCGGCGGAGTGCCGGTCTTCGCCCATCCGAACGCGACCGTGCGCGGTCGCATCGTGCCGGACAAGCTGATCGTGGAGCTGGCCGCCGCGGGTCTGTTCGGCCTGGAGGCCGACCACGAGGACCACACGGTCGCGCAGCGCGCGCACGTGCGCGCGCTGGCCGAGGAGCTCGGCCTGGTCGTCACCGGCTCGTCGGACTTCCACGGCACGCACAAGACGGTCCGGCTGGGTGCTTTCACCACCGACCCCTCCGCGTACGAGCAGATCGTCGCCGCCGCCAGCGGCGTTCCCGTGCTGGGGTGACGGTCACCGCAGTTCAGGGCATCGCTGCGCGTGGGCGCCTAGGTTGATCCCGTGAATCTGAAGTTGTTCGGCGAGGTCTTCGTGACCCTCCTGGTGATCGTCGACCCGCCGGGCATGGTGCCGGTGTTCCTGGCCCTGACCGGCACGCTGCCGGCCAAGGAGCGCACGCGCGCCGGCACCCAGGCGGTGCTGCTGGCGCTCGGCGTGATCGTGATCTTCGCGGTGGCCGGCCAGACGCTGCTCGACTACCTGCACGTCCAGCTGCCCGCGTTGCAGGGCGCGGGCGGGCTGCTGCTGGTCCTGGTGGCGTTGCAACTGCTGACCGGCAAGACGGACGAGCCCTCCGAGCAGGGCGGCACGACCAACGTGGCCCTGGTGCCGCTGGGCACGCCGCTGCTGGCCGGCCCGGGCGCGATCGTCGCCACCATGCTGTTCGTGCAGCGCGCGGACGGGCTGAACGACTACACCGTGATCGGCCTCGGCATCCTCGCGGTCATGATGACCGTCTGGCTGGTGCTGCGCTTCTCCGGCGGCATCGTCAAGCTGCTGCGGCCCGGCGGCATCGAGGTGCTCACCCGCATCGCCGGTCTGCTCCTGGCGGCCATCGCGGTGCAGCTCATCGCGGACGCGGTCGCGGCCTTCGTGGAGTTGTACACGGCCGCGGCCTGATTCTTGTCGCAGGGTGCTGGCAGGATTACCGGGTGCCCAGGACTTCCCCCCGATCGGCCGCGGTGCCCGAGCAGTTGGGCTTCGCCGGCATGCCCGAGCGGCTCTTCGTCTGCACGCCGAGCAAGCTCGGCTCGTATGCGGACTGCCCCCGGCGCTACCGCTACACCTACGTCGACCGCCCGTCCCCGCCGAAGGGACCGCCCTGGGCGCACAACTCCCTGGGCGCGAGCGTGCACACAGCCCTGAAGAACTGGTACGCCGTGCCACCGGACCGCCGGGTCCGCGAGTCGCTGCCCACGCTGCTCAAGGCGACCTGGGTCCGCGAGGGCTACCGCGACGTCGAGCAGGAGCGGATCGCCTACCGCAGGTCCCTCGACTGGCTCGACACCTATGTGGCCGGTCTCGATCCGGTGGAGGAGCCGCTGGGCGTGGAGCGGGTGGTGGCGACGAAGACGGCGGTGCTGGCCTTCAACGGCCGGGCCGACCGCATCGACGCCCGGCAGGGCGAGCAGGGGCCGGAGGCGGTCATCGTCGACTACAAGACCGGCCGGTCCGGGCTGGACGCCGACGACGCCCGCGGCTCACAGGCCCTGGCCCTCTATGCGTACGCGGCGCAGCGGGTGTTCCGCCGGCCGTGCCACCGGGTCGAGCTGCACCACCTGCCCACGGGCACGGTCGCGGCGCACGAGCACACCGAGGATTCCCTGGCCCGGCAGGTGGCGCGGGCCGAGGACACCGCCCGCGACATCATCGCGGCGGAAAAGGCGGTGGCGGCCGGGGCGGACCCGGACGCCGAGTTCCCCACCAATCCGGGCAGCCTCTGCGGGTGGTGCGACTTCCGGCGTACGTGCCCGGCGGGGCAGGAGGTCGCGGCCAAGGAGCCGTGGGCCGCGGTCGAGCACCTCGAACGGACGTCAGGCTAGACCGGCCCGTTCCAGCGCGGCCCGGCGTTGCGGAGCCATCTTGTACTGCTCCGGGACGGTGGTCAGGAGGGCGGAGAGCAGCAGACGCAGGCCGCGCACCGAGAGGTCGGCGGACAGGTCTGTGGTGGGCAGGCCCAGGCCGCCGTACATCTTGCGGGCCCAGGCCGGCAGCAGGGCGACTGCCGTGCCCGCGACGCCGAAGTAGGCCCAGCGGGCCGGCCCTAGGTTCAGGCCCAGCCGCAGTGCGCGGTTGCCCCAGAAGTCGGGCAGCGGCGGCACGGTGAGAAAGAGGGCGGTCTCGGCGGCCTCGCGGGTGATGCCCAGCTGGGGGCGCATCTCCTCGTAGTAGGCGGCCACCTCGGCCGCCGTGCCCGGGACGGTCGCCGGGTCCAGGCCGACCAGCTCGGCGGCCTTGAGCTGCTCGGTGTAGTAGGTGTCGACCTCTTCGTCGGTCAGCTTCAGGCCGGCGCGGCGGGCGGTGGACAGGAACGACTCCACCTCGGCGACGTGCACCCAGCGCAGCAGCTCCGGCTCGTCGATGCGGAAGCGCTCACCGGTGCGCGGGTCGGTCGCGGTCATCCGGGAGTGCATGCGCCTGATCCGGCTCGCGACCCGTTCGACCTCGTCGGTGCTGCCGTAGAGCACGGTGCCGACGTACTCGGAGGTGCGGTTGAAGCGGCCCCACGGGTCGGCCTTGTAGCCGGAATTCTGCGCGACGGCCGCGACCGCGCGCGGGTGCAGCGCCTGCAGGTAGAGGGAGCGGAGGCCGCCCATCGTCACGATCGGTTCGTTGTGCACTTTCCACGTGACCGAATCCGGGCCGAAGAGACCGATGTCCGGGCTGCTGTCCATGCCTCCAGCGTGCCACGCGGAAGCCGAAGTTGAACAGGTTCAGACAGAAGCTTCCGGTCGGCATGCCGGGCACAGACCCCAGAAGGTGACCTCAGCCTCGTCGACGTCGAAGCCGTGGCTGGCGTTCGGGTCGAGGCAGGGCCGCTCACCGACGGCGCAGTCGACGTCCTCGATCGTCCCGCACGTGCGGCAGACGACGTGATGATGGTTGTCGCCGACCCGCGCCTCGAACCGCGCGGGACTGCCGGCCGGCTCGATCCGCCTGGCCAGCCCGGCCCGCGACAGAGCACCAAGAACGTCGTAGACGGCCTGCGTGGACACCGAGTCCAGGCGGCCCCGCACCTGCCGGGTGATCTCCTCGACCTCCAGGTGACCGCCCTGGGTCAGCACATCGAGCACCGCCACCCGGGGCCGCGTGACCCGCAGCCCGGTCGCCCGCAGCAATTGCTCACCGGTCGTCATCACACCATGACAGCACGGCAGGCCTGCGTACTCAACCGGTTCATCTGCCGGGTCAGGCACCGATTCATGTTTTCTGGACACCGGGGCGCGCAACGGTGAACCGGAATGGTCCACTGCGCGTAGGCGCACACAGGGGGGATGTTTGCGTCGTCAGAGAGTTCTGGTCTGGCTGACCGGATCCCGTGCGACAGAAGGAGGTGACCGTGTTCGATCAGATCAACGGCCTGCCCGTACACGCTCTCGTGATCCACGCGGCGGTGGTCTTCGTACCGTTGCTGGCGCTGACGGCCATCGTGTACGGGGTGCTGCCCCGCTGGCGGTCACGGGTCGGCTGGGCGGCGGCGCTGCTGGCGGTGGCCGCGCCGCTGACGGCCTGGGTGGCCACCGAGTCGGGCGAGGCACTCCGCGGCCGGCTGGTGGCCGACGGCATGAGCGGCCCGCCGCTGGCGGCGATCGACGACCACATGGGGTACGGCGAGCTGACGTTCTACTTCTCGCTGGCCCTCGGCATCGTCACTCTGATCATGGTCTTCCTGACCCTGCGCCGAACGGAACGCCCACTACCTCGCGCAGCGGACGTGGGACTCACGGTGATCATGGTGGCGCTCGCGGCGGTTTCCGGCTATTACGTGTTCAGGACCGGGGACTCCGGCGCCCAGGCAGTGTGGGGCTCGGGGTCCTGACGATCCGCCGCTCCGGCCGCCATGTGGGGTGGTGGCCGGAGCGGTGCCCGTGCTCTGGCCTGGTCCGTGCTCTGGCCTGGTCCGTGCTCTGGCCTGGTCCGCGCTCCGGCCTGGTCCGCGCGCTGGCCTCGTCCGGCGCTCCGGCCTGGCCCGGCTTGGGGTCAGGTCGAGGCCGGCTGAGCCGGTCTTCGGGTCAAAATTCGGGTCAGAAGAGGACGCGGGCGCAGAGCAGGCACATCAGGATCAGGGCGATCGCGCCCACGACCAGGCCGATGCCGTAGGTCACCGTGCGGGCCGAACCCTCGGATTCGTCGAGCGCGTCCATGTCTTGCGGTGGCATCGTGCGCGGCGGCGGGGGCTGCCGCACCACCGGTGGCTGCCAGTGCGGCGACGGTGGTGGCGTGCGGGGCGGGCCTTGGTAGGTGGGGGCGGGATCGGGCGCCGGGGCCGGGCGACCGGCGCCGAAGGGCTCCGGCTCGGCATCCGGGCGCTGCCAGTACGCGTCGTCGTCGGATCCGGTCGGGGCGCTCACGTTCATCGACGCTACATCCCTCGGGTACCGACAGCGCACGCGACGCGGCTTACCCTCGTAGCGTGGACATCTTGGACGAGCCTGAACGCGATGCCGACGCCGAGCGCACCGTCGACTTCGAGCCCGAGGAGACGCCGCTGCTGCCCGAGCAGACCCGCGACGACACCGAGCGCGGCTGGGGCTTCGGCGGGGACGATTCGAACGACGACCGCCTGCTCGAGGACCGCCCGCCGCACTGGGGCTGAGCTACCCGCCGGGCCGGACGGAAACGATTGCCCGCTCGGACGGACGGACGCCCGCTCGGACGGACGGAAACGATCGCCCGCCCGGACGGACGGAAACGGTCGCCCGTCGGGCGGGGCCGAGACGGTCTCCCGTCCGGCCGGGCCGAAACGACCGCCCGTCGGGTGGGCAGCGTGCCCGTCGAGCCCGAACTGAAACGACCGCCCGTCGAGCAGGCCGAGTGCCGTCGGGCCGGGCGGAAGCGACTGCCCGTCGGGCCGGAGCGTTACGACTACCCGTCAGGGCGGATCAGAACGGCGTAGCCACCGCCGGGCGTGGTCACGGCCCGCCGGGCGTCGGCGGGCGTCAGCGCGAGGAGTAGCCCGCCGCTGGTGGGATCCTCGGCTCCGGTGACTTCGAGCACCAGGGCCGCCGTGGCGATGGCTTGCGGGTTCTCGCCGGTGCCGGACAGCCGGAAGACGTCGACGTGGTCGCCGGGGTGGATCAGCCGCAAGGCAGTGGGCTCGGCCAGGCGGATCGGCACACCGATCGAGCCTGGCGGCACCGCAATGGCACCCGGCGACCCGCCGGACCGGCCGGGGGCCGCGGCGACCGCCGGTGGCGGGTCATTCGGCTCGCGGGTCGTCGCGCTCCCAGCGATACCGGCCGGGTGACATTCAGCGGCGGCCGGGTTGGGCTCAAGGGCCTGGACGGTGC
>NZ_JBEZGQ010000261.1:0-9448 GCF_040650095.1 Actinoplanes sp. NPDC048791
CCCGTGCCTGGCTGACCGTGATCTACCGATGCTGGACCACCCACACCCCCTACGACCCCGCCCAACATCGCGCCCTGCAAACCCTCCTCCAACAAAATCCACAACCGGTTGGTTGACACAGGGCACTCACGCCGAGACCGGGCCCGGGTGCCCACTCGCCTGGCGGCTCGTGACCGGGCCCCCGGACCCTGCCGGCTGCGTGCTCCCCAAAACCCATTAATGCGTTGAGGGCTCGTATCGCGATCTTTACTGTGGGAATCACACCGCACGAAGCGACCGGCCGAAGGGGGTTCGAAGATGGTCCGCACCATGAACGGCAAGCGGATGATGCGCCCCGGATCGGGCCGGCGACGCGGCTGACGCTGCGTTCAGCGTGCCGCCCATCCCGGTTCGGGAGGGCGGTTTTTTCATTCCCGGAAACACCAGTGCCGCTAGCTCAACAGGTAGAGCATCCGTCTCTTAAACGGAGGGTTCGGGGTTCGATTCCCCGGCGGCGCACGCGGCAACCGCAGGCTGAGCGTTGGCTGCTCATCCGCCCCTCATAAGGGCGGCCGGCCCGGTTCGACACCGGGGCCTGCGACCACGATCAGAGCTTGCGGCCCACCGCGCCGTAGCCCATCCGGGCCAGGTCCGGGTCCATCTCCGGCGGCGGCTGCTCGTACGGCCACACGTTGACCAGGCCCGGCGGTTCCAGCTCGAAGTCACCGAAGAACGCCTCGATCTCCGCCCTCGGCCGGGGCGTGAACGGTGCGTTGGCGCCCTTGTAGATGGCGCTGATCCGGGCCATGTAGTCCGGCCGGGCGTCGTTGGCCGCGTGCGAGATCGCCAGGAAGCTGCCCGGTGCCAGCGCCTCCCGGTACGCCGCCACCACGTCGTGCGGCTTGTCGTCGTCCGGCATCAGGTGCAGCAGGAACATCATCAGCACCGCCACCGGCTGGTCCAGGTCGAGCAGGCCGCGCAGTTCCGGATCCTCGAGGATCGTCTTCGGCTCGCGGACGTCGCGGCGCAGAATGATCGCGCGTTCCGGGTCGCACAGCAGGGCCCGGCCGTGGATGCAGACGACGTCGTCGTAGTCGACGTAGGCCACGCGGACCGACGGGTCGATGGCGCGGGCGATCTCGTGCACGTTCTCGGCCGCCGGCAGGCCCGAACCGAGGTCGAGAATCTGCCGGACGCCACGGTCGCGGACCAGGTGCTCGACCACCCGCTTGATCAGCGCCCGGCCCGAGCGGGCGGCCTCGCGCATCTCCGGCGCCACGGCCAGCACCGCCTCGGCGGCAGCCCGGTCGGCGGCGTAGTTGTCCTTGCCGCCCAGCCAGTAGTCGTACATGCGGGCGGCGTTCGGGACGGTGGCGTCGATTCCGGCGGGCACGGTCACGACCGCCACTATAGGGCCAGATGCTACGTCGTCGTGCGTAACCAGCCGCCGTCGATGTAGTACGTCGAGCCGACGGTGTAGCTCGCCCGCGGAGAGCACAGGAAGACGAACAGGTCGGCGATCTCGGCCGGGTCCGCGAACCGGCCGATCGGGGCGTTGTCGGTCGCGATCTGCTGCAGGTGCTCCTGCCAGGACCGGTCCGTGCCGGCGGTCAGCGCCTTCGCGGTCTTCTCCCAGTCCGGCGTCATGACCAGCCCCGGGTTGACCGCGTTGACCCGGATGTTGTCGCCGATCAGCTCGTTGGCCAGGCACTTGGAGAACATCACCAGCGCCGCCTTGGTGACGTTGTAGATCGGCTCGTAGCCCAGCGGCTGCGTCGCGCAGATCGACGCGTTGTGCAGGATCACCCCACCACCGCGGGCCTTCATCAGCGGTGCGAAGAGGCGGGCCAGCCGGACGGCGGCCATCACGTGCAGTTCCCAGTACGCCTGCCAGCGCTCGTCACCGGCCTCGAGGATGGTTTCCTCGCTGCCGGTGCCGGCGTTGTTGATCAGAATGTCGGCGCCGCCGAACTCGTCGACGACCGCGCGCTCCAGCAGAGCCGGGCCATCGAGTCCTCCGATGTCGGCGGCCACCCCGATGACGCGTACCTTGAATTCTTCGCGGAGCTGAGCCACGACGGCCCGCAGCCGCTGCTCGTCGCGGGCGCAGAGGGCCAGGTGAGCGCCCTCGGCCGCGAGGCCGCGGGCGATCGCCAGGCCGATGCCGACCGTGCCGCCGGTGATGACCGCGACCTTGCCGGTGAGCTGTAGGTCCATGCCCTCACGCTCTCACAGAGCGGGAGTTGTCAGCGGGCCCTGGCCTCGCGCAGCGGGGCGCCGACCTCGTGCAGGTGCCGCAGCGCCTGCCGGTACGAGTTGATCAGGCTGGTCGACTCGTAGGAGACACCGATCTCGGCGCAGTACGCCTCGACGATCGGCTGCACCTTGCGCAGGTTCGGTGTCGGCATGGCCGGGAACAGGTGGTGCTCGATCTGGTAGTTCAGGCCGCCCATGGCCGCGTCGGTCAGCCAGCCGCCGGTCACGTTGCGGGAGGTCAGGACCTGCTTGCGCAGGTAGTCCTCGGTGCCGTCCGGGTGCGGCATGCCCTTGTGGTTCGGGGCGAACGTCATGCCCAGGTAGACACCGAACAGCGCCTGGTGCACCAGGAGGAAGGCGACGGCCTGCAGCGGCGAGAGGATCACGAACAGCGCGGTGAGGTAGCAGGCCGCGTGCACGATCAGCAGGCCGGCCTCGAGGTTGCGGCGCTTCATGTCGCCGCGGATCAGCGCCTTGACGCTGGAGATCTTCAGGTCGATGCCGAGCAGCGTGAGCAGCGGGAAGAACAGGCCCGCCTGGTGCCGGGTCACGAAACCCTTCAGCCCGCGGCGGCCCCAGGCCGACTTGGTCGCCCAGATCAGCACCTCGGGGGCGACGTCGGGGTCGAGGTCGTCGTGGTTGGGGTTGTTGTGGTGGCGGGTGTGCTTGTCCATCCACCAGCCGTAACTCATGCCCACGCCGAGGTTGCCGGCGATCCGGCCGGTGATCTCACCGGGGCGCTTGGTGCGGAAGACCTGCCGGTGGGCGAGGTCGTGCGCCACCAGCGCCACCTGGGTGAAGGCCACCGCGAGGAACACGGCCGTGGCCAGGTTCCACCAGGAGGCGCCGATCAGGAAGAACGCGGTCCAGCCGCCGATGAGCATCAGGGAGACCGCGGTCAGCCTGACGGCGTAGTACGCCGGTTTGCGCTCGAGCAGGCCCGCGCGAGTGACCCGGCGGTTCAACTCGGCGAAGTCGCTACCGGCCGTGGACCGCGGCCGCTCCGTCGTTGTCGTCATGCCTTCA
This sequence comes from Actinoplanes sp. NPDC048791, assembly GCF_040650095.1. NCBI lineage: Bacteria > Bacillati > Actinomycetota > Actinomycetes > Micromonosporales > Micromonosporaceae > Actinoplanes > Actinoplanes sp. NPDC048791. The sequence continues at coordinate 3,262 of NZ_JBEZGQ010000261.1, forward strand.
GACTCCGGCATGGGGGCCGAACGGTCAGGAGTGTCAGATCCCCGGCAATGGTGGTGTTAGCACCCCCGTCAAACGTGGGGGATTGTGCACATGGTGGAGCGGTATCACCGGGTGTGCCGGGACCGGCGAGGAGAATGAGGCCATGGAGACGCGCTCGTGGGTACGCGACGGCCTGCGGGCCATCGCGGGTGGCGTGTTCGCCGTCGGCCTGGCCATCACCAACCTGCCGCTGCTGGCGATGTCGATCGTGGCGCTCGCCCTCACCCCGGTGCCCTTCCTCGGCCTGGCCCTGCTGCCGTGGGTCACCAACCTGGTCCGGATGCGGGCCAACCTGGAACGCCGGCTGGCGGCGCGGGCCGGCATCGCGATCGCCCGCCCGTACGAGCCGCCGCCGGCACGGGCGCTGCCCGGCGGCTGGAAACGCTTCCGGTGGATCGCCACCGACCCGGCGACCTGGCGGGACCTGGCCTGGCTGCTCCCCGGCGCGATCGTCGCCTTCGTGCTCGGCCTGCTCGCGGTGGTCATCCCGCTCTACGGCCTGGAGGGCATCTCGCTGCTGCCGCTCTGGCTCTACCTGAGCATCGACTGGTACGGCTACGGCGTCTTCTGGCCGATCGCCAACTTCAGCGAGGCCATGCTCTCGATGCCGCAGGGCGTGCTGTTCCTGGCCCTGGGCCTGGGCGCGGCCCCGTGGCTGCTCGAGGTCAACGCCCAGTTCGCCAAGCTGTTCCTGGCCCCGACCAAGGCCGCCGGCCTGCGGCTGCGGGTCGCCCAGCTGACCGTCACCCGGGCCGACACCGTCGACGCGCAGGCCGCCGAGCTGCGCCGGATCGAGCGTGACCTGCACGACGGGGCGCAGGCCCGGCTGGTCTCACTGGGCATGACCATCGGGCTGGCCGAGGAGATGATCGAGCGCGATCCGGCCGCGGCCCGCAAGCTGCTGGCCGAGGCCCGCGAGGCCAGCGGTACGGCGCTGCTCGAACTGCGCAACCTGGTGCGTGGCATCCACCCGCCGGTGCTGGCCGAGCGTGGTCTCGACGGCGCGGTACGCGCACTGGCCCTGAGCCTGCCGCTACGGGTGACCGTGGAGATGGACCTGCCCGGCCGCCCGCAGACCCCGGTGGAGTCCGCCGCCTACTTCGCCACCGCCGAGGCACTGGCCAACGTGGTCCGGCACAGCCGGGCCCGGACCGTGCAGATCTACGTCCAGCACGTCGACGACCTGCTGTTGCTGACGGTGAGCGACGACGGGGTGGGCGGCGCCGATCCGGCCCACGGCACCGGACTGCGGGGCATCGCCCGCCGCCTGGCCGCATTCGATGGCACCATGTCGGTGTCCTCCCCGCCGGGCGGACCGACGGTCGTATCGATGGAGTTGCCGTGCGCGTTGTCCTCGCTGAAGACCTCGCCCTCCTCCGCGACGGGCTGACCCGCCTGCTGGAGGCCTTCGAGTTCGAGGTGGTCGAGGCCGTGGACAACGGCCCGGCGCTGCTGCCCGCGCTGATCAAGCACCGACCGGACGTGGCCGTCGTCGACGTACGGCTGCCGCCCACCTTCACCGACGAGGGCCTGCAGGCGGCCATCGCGGCCCGCACCGAGATCCCCGGCCTGCCGGTCCTGGTGCTCTCCCAGCACGTCGAGCCGCTGTACGCCCGCGAGCTGCTGAGCGACCGCAACGGCGGCGTCGGCTACCTGCTCAAGGACCGCATCTCGAACGTGGCCCAGTTCGTCGACGCGGTCCGCCGGGTCGCCGACGGAGGCACGGCGATGGACCCGGAGGTGGTGTCCCAGCTGCTCGCCCGCCGGGAGCCGCTGGCGGTGCTGACCACGCGCGAGCGGGAGGTGCTGGGGGAGATGGCCGAGGGCCGGTCCAACGCGGCGATCGCGGCGAAGCTGTTCGTCACCGAGAAGGCGGTCAGCAAGCACATCAACAACATCTTCACCAAGCTGGGCATGCCGCCCTCGGACGACGACAACCGCCGGGTGCTAGCCGTGCTCACCTACCTCAACGGCTAGTCCGAGCAGCCGCACCACCCGGATCGCCTTCCCGACGGCCTTCTCCAGGTCGTCCGGGCGCAGCGGCGCGTCCAGCGGCACGAAGGCGAACAGCTCCTCGCCGATGACCGTCCACGGTGGAATGTCGCCGCGCAGGTGGGCGGCGCGCAGCAGCGGATCGCCGAGCCGCTCGGTGTCCGCGCCGACCGGCTGGAAGCGGTGCAGGAACTCGTCCTCGCCGTCGCGCAGCCGGCCCGGGAGACGGTGGACCCGCACGCCCATCGACGGCACCGGCCGGGGCAGGGCGACGATCGCGAAGGCGGCCCGGCCGGACCGCCGGTCGACCGTCGTGCCCAGGCCGTTGTCGTCGAACTCCAGCAGCCCGGTGCGGACCGCAAAACCATCAACCCGCTTCGCGTACGCCCGCAGCACAGTGACCGTCTCCGGCCAGCGCACGAGTGACTGCCACGGCCAGCGCCAAGGCGCGGGCTCCCACCCGGCTGTGCGTTCCCAGTGCCGTAACTCGTCGGCCGCCCGCTGCCTGCGGCGGCCCTGCAGAGAAGCCCGGCCGATGGCGGTGACGCTGATGACCCCGATAACCACCAGGAAGCCGATGCCGCCGAAGACGTCACTCAGCGCGAGCATGGCGACCCGCAGCAGAACGACGGCGATTAGTAGCCCGAAGACCATGCCGCCGACCAACAGCGCGCCGATCAGGGGATTGGCTCGGCGGTGCGAGCGGACGGGTCCGGGCATCGACGCTCACTGTATCGAGCGCAGTCGAATCCCCGGGGCGTGCGACCCGGGCGGGTCGCTCGCCCGGGTCGGCGTCGCTGGATCAGCGGCGCCAGGTCAGCTTGGCGACCCGGCCCTGCTCGCCGGAGGCCCAGCAGGCGCCGGACACGCACAGCACCGCGTCGAAGCTGCCCGCGTCGAACTCGGTCCACGTCCGCCCGCCGTCGCGGCTGATGTCGCTGCCGGTCGGCCCGACCGCGAGCGCCGTGCTGCGGCCCAGCCAGGTCGCGCCCGAGCGGTATTCGCCCGGCTCGGCCTTTGCGGTCTGCCAGGTGCGGCCGCCGTCCCGGGTCGTCGCCGCGGCGTCCGGAGCCGTCTCCGGCACGGCGTAGTCGCCGCCGACCGCGATGCCGTGCCACGGGTCACGGAAGGCCAGGCTGTAGACGCCGGCGCTGGGACCGCTCGGGATCGTGCTGTCCGTGACCCGCCAGGACCGGCCGCCGTTCACGGTCGTGAAGACCCGGGCGCGTTCACCGCCGCCGGTGGCGAACCAGGCCCGCCCGGCGCCGCGGCGATCGGCCGAGACCAGGCACGTGCCGCTCGCCGCGAAGGCGAACTCGCCGGCCAGCGCCTCGGGCATGCCGGCCGTGGGCTGGACCCGCCACGAGCGGCCACCGTCGGCGGTGGCCAGGATGCGGAACTTGCCGCCCACCGGGTCGGAGAGTGCGAGGCCGTGCCGGCGGTCCAGGAAGGTCACGCAGTCGTAGAACGCCGCCGGGTCGTCGTTGCGGAACGTCTCGGTCCAGGTGCGACCGCCGTCGGCCGTCCGGTAGAGCCGGGACTGGTCGCCCTCGCCGATGGTCAGTGCCACGGCGTGGTCGGCGTCGAACGCCTCGATGTCACGGAACTGGAGCTCGGCCGTGCCCGGCGGATCGACCCGCTGCCAGCTGCGCGCGCCGTCGACCGTCCGCAGGATCGTGCCCGCGGAACCGGCCACCCAGGCCACTTTGTCGCTGACCGGGGCCAGGCCCCGGAAGCGGGCGGTGACCCCGGTGTCGGACAGCCGCCAGGCCGGCGTGGGGTGCCCGGAGGTGAAGCCCGCGGTGGCGGTCAGCGTGACGAGGGCGAGAGCAGCCATCGAGAACTTTCGCAGCGTCATGGTCGGGAACTTACTCCGGCCCACCGACATCGGCAGGCGGTAGATTCCGTCGATGGGGAATCCGACGATCACTGCCTGGCGTACGGCGGGCGAGAACGGCGATGCGACGGCCGCCGCGGCCTGTCTCGCCCCCGAGGTCGAAATGATCTCACCGCTGACCGCACAGTTCCGCTTCCACGGCCCGGCCCAGGTGACCGATGTGCTGGCGAGCGCCTTCGAGGTCATCCACGACATCCGCTACCACACCGAGGTCGGGGCGGACGACACCTGGGCGCTCTTCTACCACGGCAGGGCCCGGCGGGAGCCGGTCGAGGAAGCGCAGTTGCTGCGGCTGAACGGACAGGGGCTGATCCGGGAGATCACCTTCTTCGGGCGACCGCTGCCGGCGTTGACCGAGGTGATGGCCGGTATCGGCCCGCGCCTGTTGCGCCGTCAGCGCCAGCCGGGCCTGGCGCGGCTCGTCGGCCTGGCGACAGCGCCGCTCAACGCGATGACCAGGCTCGGCGAACGGACGATCCTGCCGCGCGCGGACCCGGCCCGGCGACGGTGACCTGTGCTGATGGTCACGGGGTGCGCGGCTTTGATCACAGTCCCGGAGAGCCGTTCGCCGCCCAGCCGTGACACCGGGCATGAATCATCAAGGGTATGGAAACCGCAGCGCCGCAGCTCGCCGTCACCGTGGCGATCACCCGCCGGGCCGACCCGTCCCGCAACGCGGAGATGCTGGCCTGGGTCCGGGCCGGCGCCACCCTGGCCGAGGACTTCCCCGGCTTCCTCGGGGTCGGCTGGATGCGGCCGGTGCTGGGCTCGACGGAGTGGCACATGCTGTACCGCTTCGCCGACGCCGCCGCGCTGCACGCGTGGGAGGAGTCCCCGCAGCGGCAGTGGTGGCTGTCGTCGGCGCAGGGCATGGTCGAGCACACCCGGGTGGAGCGGCGCACCGGCATCGAGGGCTGGTTCGACCCGCCGCAGGAGCACGAGGTCGACGACCTGACCGCGCCGCCGCCGGGTCCGCCGCCGCGCTGGAAGCAGGCGGTGATCATCTGGCTGGGCTTCTTCCCGGTCAGCCTGCTCGCGGCGGTGACGCTGGGGCAGCTGCTGGCCGGACAGCACGTGCTGGTGCGCACGCTGGTGACCACGTTGTGCCTGACGCCGCTGATGACGTACCTGGTGCTGCCGCAGGTCACCAGGGCGCTGCAATGGTGGCTGCACGGGCAGCCGCCGCCGTGGCGCCGCTGAGGATTTGACCCTCGACCAACTCGAGGCACCAGGCTCCCACCCGTGCGGAGATACGGGATCTGGCTGGCGGCCGCGACGGTGTCACTGCTCGGCACGCAGGTGCTGGGCTTCGCGATGGCCTGGGTGGCGGCGGGGCGCGGCGGGGCGTTCGCCGGCCTGGTGCTGACGGCGATCAACCTGCCGCGGGTGCTGTTGTTGCTGGCGGGCGGGGCGGTGGCCGACCGGGTCGGCGCCTGGCGCGTGATGATCGTGGCCGACGTCGTGATGACGGCGGTGATGCTGGCGGTCGCGGGAGCGGCGGCGGTGTGGGGCGAGCAGCCGTGGTTGCTGGTGGGTGCGGCGCTGGCCGTCGGGCTGGTGGACGCTTTCTATCTGCCCAGCTCCGGGTCGCTGCCGCGGTTGCTGGTGAGCGGTCCCGGCCTGGCCCGGGCGCTGTCGGCCCGTCACCTCGCCGGTCAGCTCGTTGCTGCTGCCGGGCCGCCGCTGGGCGCGGTGGTGGTGGCTGCCGCGGGGATCGCCGCCGCGGCTCTGGGGAATGCGGTGACGTTCGCCCTGATGGCCTTGGTGCTGCTGGGACTGCGGCGAAGCTTGCCGGAGCTGGGGCGTCCGGCGAGCGCGGCGCCGGCTCGGGCCGGTGGTTTCTGGCGGCAGGCGGTTGACGGGTTGCGTACGGCCGGGCGGGACAGGGTTCTGCGACCGGCGCTCTTGCTGACGGCTGCTGCTGCCGCCTCTCTGTTGCCGGTTTCCGGGTTGCTGGTGCCGTTGCTGGCTCGGCAGCGGCACTGGCCAGCCGCCGCGGGTGGGGCGGTTGTGGGTGCCGTGGCTCTCGGGACAGCAGTTGTGGCGAGCATCGTGCTGGCGCGGGGTGCGGCGCGGCGGCCGGGTGCGGCGGCGATCACCGGGCTGCTGATCGCGGCGGGGGCGGTGGCGGCACTGGCGGTGGCGCCCGGCGTGGCGGTGGCGATCGGCGCCGGGCTGGTGGTGGGGGTGGGTGCCGGGCTGTTCAGTGCGCACTTCGCGCCGCTCGTCCTGGGTGCGGCGCCGGCCACGCACCTGGCC